>JANOBL010001031.1:0-2340 GCA_031411635.1 Betaproteobacteria bacterium | reverse complement strand
CCATGGCCAGCGGTGATCTGGCGCACCGCACTGCAGCGCGCGGCCGCGACGAGCTGGCGGCCATTGCCCGCACGGTGGACAGCACCTGCGGCCATTTGTCGGGCATGGTGGCCGAGATCCGCAGCAGCGCCACCTTGGTCAACCTGGCCGGCACCCAGGTGGCCGACGGCAGCCAGCGCCTGGCGCAGCGCACCGATGCCCAGGCCAGCAGCCTGCGCTGCTCGGTGGATGCGATTGCCCAGCTCAGCGTGGCGGTGGCGCAAAACGCCCAGGCCGCCTGCGCGCTGGACGCACTGACCGAAGGCCTGTTCCAGCAGGCTGAGCAAGGCCATGGCGCGATGGCCGAGACCGTGGGCGCGATGCAGCAGATGCAGGACGCCTCGCAGCGTGTGGCCGAGGTGGTGACGGTGATCGACGACGTCGCGTTCCAGACCAGCATGCTGTCGCTGAACGCGGCGGTGGAGGCGGCACGCGCCGGCGAATCCGGCCGGGGTTTTGCGGTGGTGGCCACCGAGGTGCGCCAGCTTGCCCGGCGCTGCGCCGAATCGGCCGACGAGATCCGCAGCCTGATCGCCAATGCCTCGGTGCAGGTGGAAACCTCGGCCGCCAAGCTGCGCCATGTCAGCCAATCGCTTGACACCATCGTCGGCGGTGTGCGCGAGGTGTCGGGCCGGCTGCGCGCCATCTCCACCGCCAGCACCCAGCAACGCGCCGGGCTGGGCGAGGTGACCGAGCGCGTGGCCAACCTGGACAAGGCCACGCGCGAAAACGCCGCGCTGGTGGAGTTGTCGGCCAGCGCGTCCAGCAGCCTGGTGGCGCGGGCCAAATCGCTGCACCAAGCGGTGGCAACGATGCGCCTGCGCCAGGCCTCGGCCGACGAGGCACATCACCTGGTGCAGCAGGCGGTGTTGCACCTGGCATCGGCCGGCCGCGAGCAGGCGTTTGCCGATTTCAACAATGCCCACGGCCGCTTCGTCGACCGCGATCTGTACATCTTTGTCTACGACCGCAGCGGCACGATCAGTGCGTACGGCGCCCGGCCCGGGCTGGTGGGCCAGCCGGCCAGCGCCACCCCGGGCCTGGACGCCACGCTGTTCCTGAGCCGCGCCTGGGCCGCCGCCGACCAGGGCGGTGGCTGGATCCAGTACGACGTGGTCAGCCCCGGCACCCGGGTGGTGACGCCCAAGGAATCGTTTGTGCTGCCGCTGGGCAGCAACGAGTTCATCGGCTGCGGTGCCTACCGGCGCGAGGGGGTGGGTGCGGGCCGGGCGGAGCCGGTTCAGGCCGTGGCCTGAAAACAACCCAACATCAATACTGCGCGGCCATCGGTCCGGCGCCGGGGTTGCGGTATTTGTCGGCCAAGGCCTGGGTTTGCATTCGCAGCACACCCAGGTCACTGCCCACCGCGACAAAAGTGAGGCCTTGCGCCAGGTAGCGCCGGGCATCGGCCTCGGCCGGTGACAGGATGCCGGTGGGTTTGCCAGCGGCACGTGCAGCCGCCAATACGCTGGCTATTGCCCCCTGCACCTCGGGGTGATTGGGCTGGCCGAAGTGGCCAAATCCCGCCGCCAGGTCGGATGGGCCGACAAACAAGCAGTCCACACCGTCCACTGCAGCGATCTCGGCGGCGGCCGCCACACCGGCCCGGCTTTCGATCTGCACGATCACCGCGATCTGGTCGTTGACGGCGCTGAAGTAATCGGCCTGCGCGCCATAACGATTACCCCGCTGCGATACCGACACGCCGCGCACACCCTGCGGTGGGTAGCGGGTGGCGGCCACCGCACAACGCGCCTGCTCGGCGGATTCAACAAACGGGATCAGGAAGTTGAAAAAACCGGCGTCCAGCAAGCGCTTGATCACCACGGTGTCGTTCCACGGCGGGCGCACCACCGGCGCGCTGGGGCTGTCTTTCAGCGCCATCAACTGCGGGATCAGGTTGAGCACATCGTTGGGCGCATGCTCGGCATCCAGCAGCAGCCAGTCGAAGCCGGCCACGCCCAGCACCTCGGTGCTGATCGCGCTGCCAAGTGATACCCAGCAGCCGATCTGGGTTTTGCCGGCCAGCAGGTCTTGCCTGAAGCGGTTGGGAAAGGCGGTGTACGGTGTGCTCATCGGTCAGGTCTCCAGGGTGGTTGGCGGGCCGTATTGTCAGGTCATGTCAACGCCGCGGCTTGCGTGCCGGCACCCGGCTGGTGCTGGCCGCGGTGGACTCGGGCGCCGCGCTTGATGCAGCCTGCAGCGGAAACTGCGTGCAGCCCAGCCTGGCCGAGATGTCGCGGCTGGCCTCGGTCAGCATCGCCACCACCCGGGGCGCATCGGCCAGGTCGTAGCGGAAGG
>JANOBL010001030.1:0-7630 GCA_031411635.1 Betaproteobacteria bacterium | reverse complement strand
CGCTGGCTGGAGGTGTCGGGCTCGGGCCAAGTACACCCGGATGTCGTTCGAAACATGGGGCTGGACCCAGAGCGCTACATCGGCTTCGCGTTCGGCTCGGGCATCGATCGCCTCGCCATGCTGCGTTACGGCGTCGGCGACCTGCGGTTGTTCTTCGATGGCGACCTGCGCTTTCTCTCGCAGTTCAAGTGAGACCGAGGCTCCATGCAATTTCCTGAATCCTGGCTGCGCGAGTTCTGCAACCCGCCGCTGTCCACCACCGAGCTGGCCCATTTGCTGACGATGGCCGGGCTGGAGGTCGAGGCCACCGCGCCAGCAGCACCGCCGTTTTCGCAAGTGGTGGTGGCCGAGATCATCGAGGCCGAGCAGCATCCCAATGCCGACCGGTTGCGCATCTGCCGTGTCGATGCGGGACCGCACTCGCGCGATGGCTTGCTGCAAATCGTCTGCGGTGCACCCAATGCCCGGGTGGGCCTCAAGGTGCCGCTGGCACTGGTGGGAGCCGAGTTGCCGCCGACGCAAGCCGATGGCAAACCATTCCAGATCAAGCTGGGCCAGCTACGGGGTGTGGAGAGCCAGGGCATGCTGTGCTCGGCGCGGGAACTCAAGCTCAACGACGACCATGGCGGCCTGCTGGAACTGGCGGCCGATGCCCCGCTGGGCGCCAATCTGCGCCAGTGGTTGAAGCTGGACGACACCTTGTTCACGCTCAAGCTCACGCCCAACCTGGCGCATGGCCTGAGCGTCTACGGCATCGCGCGTGAGGTCTCGGCGCTGACCGGTGCGCCATTGCAAACGCCGGTGTTTGTGCCGGTGCCGGCCACGCACGATGCCAAGCTGCCGGTGCAAATCGACGCGCCCGATCTGTGTGGCCGTTTCTCGGGCCGTGTGCTTTGCGGCGTCAATCCGCAGGCCAAGACCCCCGCCTGGATGGTGGACCGGCTGGCGCGCTGCGGCCAACGCTCGGTCAGCGCGCTGGTGGACATTTCCAACTACGTGATGTTCGAGTTTGGCCGGCCATCGCACATCTTTGATCTGGACAAGATCCACCAGCATCTGGTGGTGCGCTGGGGACGGCCCGGTGAGTCGCTGAAGCTGCTGAACGGCAACACGGTGGCGCTGGACGGCCAGGTTGGCGTGATCGCTGATGCGCAAGGCGTGGAGTCGCTCGCCGGCATCATGGGCGGCGCTGCCACTGCGGTGTCGGATTCCACGCAAAACATCTATGTCGAGGCGGCGTTTTGGTGGCCCGAGGCGGTGGCCGGGCGCTCGCGGCGCTACGGCTTCAGCACCGATGCCGGGCATCGTTTTGAGCGTGGTGTGGACCCGGCGCTGACGGTGCAGCACATTGAGCACATCACCCGCTTGATCCTCGACATCTGCGGCGGCCAGGCCGGCGCCATCGATGACCAGGTCATCAACCTGCCGGTCAAGCCGCCGGTCAGCCTGCGGGTGGCGCGTGCCGCCCGGGTGATCGGTATGTCGGTCAGCCAGGCGCAGTGTGCGCAGGTCTTCACCCGGCTGGGGCTGGACTTCAGCGAACAGCCCGGCGTGCTCACCGTCAAGCCACCGAGCTGGCGCTTCGACCTGGCGATCGAAGAAGACCTGATCGAAGAAGTGATCCGCGTTATCGGCTACGCGCAGTTGCCCAACACCCCGCCGCTGGCACCGGTGACCCCACGCAGCGCACCCGAGGCGCGGCGCAGCGGCTTTGCGGTACGCCATGCGCTGGCGGCGCTGAACTTTCAGGAAACCATCAACTTCAGCTTTGTCGAGACCGCCTGGGAGCACGGTCTGCACGGCAATGCCGACCCGATCAAGGTGCTGAACCCGATTGCCGCGCCGCTGGCGGTGATGCGCTCCAGCCTGATTGCCAGCCTGGTGCAGGTGTTGCGCCACAACCTGGCGCACAAAGCGCCGCAAGTGCGGGTGTTCGAGCTGGGCCGCGTGGCCTGGCGCGATGCCAGCGTGATGGATGGCGACACCAGCGTGGCCGGCCTCCAGCAGCCGATGCGTGTGGCGGCGCTGGCTTACGGGCCGGTGGTGGCCGGCCAATGGGGCCTGGCCGAGCGCAATGTTGATTTTTTTGACCTGAAAGGTGATCTGCAGGCCTTGCTGGCGCCGCGCCAGGCGGTATTCGAGGCTGCAGACCATCCGGCGCTGCACCCCGGCCGCAGTGCCCGGGTGATGCTGGATGGCCAGGCCATCGGCTTGATCGGCGAGTTGCATCCTCGCTGGCGCCAGGCCTGCGAGCTGCCATTGGCGCCGGTGCTGTTTGAGCTGGACCTGGCGGCAGTGCTGGCGCGGCCGGTGCCGGTTTTCCAGGCCATCAACAAACACCCCAGCGCCTGGCGCGACCTGGCGTTGCTGGTGCCCGAATCGGTCAGCCACGACGGCCTGCTGCAGGCCTTGCGCGCCGATCCGGCCGGGCTGGTGCAATCGGCCACGTTGTTTGACATCTACAAACCCGGCACGCCGTCGGCCGGCTTTGGCCCCGGCGAGCGCAGCATGGCGGTGCGGCTGGAATTGCTGGATGCGGCCACCACCTTGACCGAAGACCGCATCGACGCGGCGATGGCCGCCGCCGTGGCCCGCGCCAGCCAGGCCGTGGCGGCCCGGCTGCGTGTTTGACACACAAGCACGCGACAACAACTCACGACAACATCATCACAACATCACGACAACAACGAGCGAGCAAACCATGAGCCCAGAGGACACCGTCCCCGACCGCGTGATCCTGCCCTCGCTGGAGACGCCCACCTTGACCAAGGCCGAACTGGCCGAGTTGCTGTTTGAGCGGCTGGGGCTGAACAAGCGCGAATCCAAGGACATGGTCGAAGCCTTTTTCGAGCTGGTGCACAACACGCTGGTCAAGGGCAGCGATGTCAAGTTGTCGGGCTTTGGCAACTTCAACATCCGGCGCAAGGCGCCGCGCCCGGGGCGCAACCCGCGCACCGGCGAGGCGATCCCGATCAAGGCCCGCAATGTGGTCACGTTCCACGCCAGCCACAAGCTCAAGGCCATCGTTCAAGGCGATACCCCGATCGGGGAAGACTTCGAGTAGAGTATGAGTTTTCGTCCTCACCTCATTGATTTTCATGGAGAAACTGCTGCCTGCCATCCCGGCCAAGCGTTACTTCACGATCGGTGAGGTGAGTGACTTGTGCGGTGTCAAACCGTACGTGCTGCGCTACTGGGAGCAGGAGTTCACGCAGCTCAAACCGATGAAACGCCGGGGCAACCGGCGCTACTACCAGCACCACGAGGTGCTGCTGATCCGCCGCATCCGCGATCTGCTGTACGACCAGGGTTTCACGATCAGCGGTGCGCGCAACCAGTTGGGCGATCTGATCATCGCTGCGCGCGTCGGCGTCTTGATCGACGAGGCCGAGCTGGACGCCGAGGCCGCGCTGGCCGATGCCGCATTGGCCGATGACCCGCCCGAGGATGGCGCGCTGGACGCCCTGAGCGCGGCCTTGCTGGTTCCGGTGGCCGAGGTGACAGCGCTGGAACCATCGCAACTGCGGGCCGAACTTTTGTCGATCCGGGATCTGCTGACGGCCTGAAGCACCTGGTTTCCAACCTATACTGTGTGGCTCAGTCGGGGCGTAGCGCAGCCTGGTAGCGCACTTGCATGGGGTGCAAGGGGTCGCGAGTTCGAATCCCGCCGTCCCGACCAATCAATCCAACGGGTTGGCTCTCACAAGGAGCCAACCCGTTTTCTTTTTCAGGTTCTCCGGCAACAGAATTGTCGGCGCCTGGGTGCAACACATGGGCTTGCTTCATCGTGCGGCACTGCATGCAGGTGGCAAGGCATGTCGCAAGGCTGACAAGACTTCGATTCTGCTGGGACCGGGGTCAGCCGCGCAGAAGCGGCAGTGCAGTTTTGTAGCGCACCTGCTTCAGCGCAAAGCTGGAACGGATCTTCTCCACCTCCTTCATCGGCGAAAGCTGTTCGATGATGAACCTCTCCAGCGCGGCGATGTCGGGCAGGGCCACGCGGATCAAGTAGTCGGCCTCGCCCGACATCAGGCTGGCGTCGGCCTGCAGTTCGCGCAGGATGCGCAGGTCCACGGCATCCAGGTTCATCGTGCTTGTATTCTTTTGAATGACGGCATTTTGTGCTTCGATGATTCGTTATTCTGCGTGCGCAGCCGAATGAGGGTGGGCACGTGCCGCCACCGTCGTTGGCGGGCCGCCTGGCGCACCGCCCTGGATCATCAGGCTCTCCGGCGCATCGACCAGCCCTGCCGCGCGGTCGGCGTCGAGCTGGCGGGCGCGTGCAATCGGGGCGTCCGACCTCAGTCGATTGAAATCTTCAGGCGCTTGACGACCTCGGCATAGCGCGCACGGTCGTCCCGCGCCAGCTCGGCAAGCTGCTGCGGCGTCTGGGCGCCGGGCACAAAACCGAACGTGGCCAACTTGTCCTTCACATCGGGCTGCGCCAGCGCTTCGTTGACTGCCTTGTTGATCTCGGCGACAACCGCCGCAGGCGTGCCACGCGGCGCCATCAGCGCAACCCAGGCCAGCGCATGCAGCCCCTTTGGGCCACCCGCTTCTTCGAGCGTAGGCACGTCGGGCAGTGCCGGGGTGCGCTGTGCGTCGGCCACCGCCAGCAGGCGCAGCTTGCCGGCCTTGACCAGCGGCAGGGTGGTCGCGATGCTGCCAAAAGCCCAGTGGGTCTCGGCGGTTGACACACCGGCGTAGAGCTGTGAGGTCTCCTTGTACGGCACGTGAAGCATCTCGACGCCAAGGGCAGCTTCAAGCCGGGCCGAGGCCAGGTGGATCGGCCCGCCCACGGCGTTGGACCCGTACCTGAGCGGCGCAGCCTTGTTGTTGGCCGCCGCCAGCAGATCCTTCATCGACTTGTACGGCCCGTCGGCGGCCACCGCGACGAAGAATGCCGTCTTGTACAGCAGCGCCACCGGCACCAGGTCTTTCTCGGGGTCGTAGGCGAGCTTCGGAAAGATCAGCGGGTTGATCGAGATGTTGCCAACATCGACGACGACCAGGTCGTTGCCCGTGGCGGGCTGGCCCTTCACGGCGTTGATCGCCACCACGCCGGCGCCGCCCGGCTTGGGATCGACGATCACCGGCTGGCCCCACTTGGCTTGAAGCTTCTCCGCGACGATGCGTGTCACCGCATCGGGGCCGCTGCCGGCTGGCAAGGTGCTTGAAATGCGCACCGTCCCGGACGGTGTCTGCGCGTTGGCGAGGGTGGACGCGCACACCAGCGCAGTGCCGAACAGGCGGTTGATTGACTTGATCATGAATCTGTCTCCAGTAACCTTGAGCCCAGGCTTGGGCGTGCCAATCCAGAACGCCGAACCAATCCACCTGGCGCTCATTGTCCGGCCGGCACAAAGGCAGTCATGCGCGGCGCGATCTTGCGTCTCCAGTCGCCATAGGGTTCGAAGCCGGGCTGCTGCCTGCACATGGCAAGCGTCGAGGTACGCAATTGCTCGTCCGACAGCGACAGGTCAAGCGCAATCAGGAACGGCTGCGGAAAGTACCAATCGGTGTCGACAAAAAACTCGAGGTTGTTGCCCTCGGGATCGTGCGCATAGATGCTCCAGGCCACACCGTGGTTGGCGGGAAACATGCCGTGGCCGCCTTCGGCCAGCAGGCGTTGGTTCATGTCGCGCAGGTCGGCCAGCGAGCCCATCTTGAACGAGATCTGATTGATGCTGGGACCGAATTGGGGGTTGGCCGTATTTGCCGGCAATTGCGCAGGCCGTCCGGTGGCGAGAACCACCTGGTGGTGATCAAGTGGGCTGCGCGACAGGAATACCAGCTTCATGCCACCGGCATCGCCGCGGTCGGTGACGGTGAATCCGAGCACGCGCGTATAAAAGTCTTCCATCTTGGCGATGTCGCACACGCTCAGCCCCATGTGGCTGAACATCAGGTTGGGGGCGGGCCGGTTTGTCTCGTTTGTATGCATGGTGTTGTCTTTCTTGGGTTGACGCCGGGTTGGCGCGTCACGCTGGAAATTCGAACGCATCGGTCAAAGGCTGGCCGACACCACGGTCTGGCGCTGTTCGCCCAGGCCCTCGGTTGCCAGCCGCACCACATCGCCGGGTTGCAGCATCAGACGTGGCTTGGCGGCCCAGCCCACACCCTCGGGTGTGCCGGTGATGATCAGGTCACCCGGCAGCAGGGTCATGAACTGCGAGCAGTACGAGACGATCGTCGGCACGTCGAAGATCATGTCCGAGGTGGACGAGTGCTGCTTCACCTGGCCGTTGACGGTGGTTTCCAGCGGCAGCGCCTGCACATCGGCGATCTCGTCGCGCGTCACCAGCCACGGGCCCAGCGGGGTGAAGGTGTCAAAGCTCTTGCCCTTGCTCCATTGCCCGTTGCGGTTGAGCTGCCAGTCGCGCACGGACACACCGTTGGCGATGGTGTAGCCCGCCACATGGCCTGGCGCGTGGCCAGCGGCCACACGCCGGGCGGTCTTGCCGATCACGAGATCTCCTTTTGGAGGATTGCAGAGGCGCGGCTGGGCTCGAAGTTGGTGATGAATTCGGGGTGCGGGGCGGGGCCCCAGACGTAGAACGAATCTTCGGGCGCAAAGTCGCCCGACTGCCAGGTGCCGTCGCCCGGGATGTAGTCGATGCCTGCCGAGTACTCGCACCAGCTATTCCACGGGTCGCGCACGTAATAGAAGTGGTTCGAGCCAAGCACATGGCGGCCCACGCCCCAGCCTTCGGTGTAGCCGGCGCTGCGCATCTGTTCCGAGCCCAGGCCCACGTCGTCGATGCTGGCGACGTCCCAGCTTGTGTGGTGCAGGCCCGGTTTGTCTGATTTGGCAAAGGCCAGCAGGTGGTGGTCGCTGCCGTGCACGCCGTGCATGAAGGCGATGGCATCCAACGACATGTCCGACAGGCCCATGCCGAGCATGTCGCGACAGAACGCAATCATGCGCGGTACGTCAGGCGAGAAGCACAGCACGTGCGAGAGCCGGCGTGGACGCACGGCAGTGACCTGGCTGCGCATCGGCGCCGCCGCATCGCCGCGCGCAGCACGGGCCGGCGCCGCAGCTTCGGGGCGGTTGCGTGGTGTGACCTGCGGCGCCACCTTGAGCTGCAGCGCGATGCCGTCCGGGTTGCGCAGCCACAGGCCCTTGCCATCGGACAGCGCATGCGGCTCGCAGGCTATGCCCGCCAACGCGATGCGCTGCGCGAAGGCGGCAACATCCTCGGCAAAGATGCCCAGGCTCAGGTACTCGATGCGCTTGGCCGCACCGCTGGCATGCACCACGCCCCAGCGGTGGGTTTGGCCAAAGGTGCGCAGCTCCAGCGCGTTGCCGTTGCGCCGCACGTCCAGCCCGAATTGGGTATAGAAGCGTTCGGCGACGTCGAGCGACGGCACGCTGAACGCAAAGTGGTCGACCGAGTGCACGCCAACCTTGGCGACGGCAAGCCTTGACGAGCGCCGAGGCGTTGCGGCGTTGTGGCCGACCACGGTGGCGATCAGGGCCGCCGCATCGGCTGACTTGTCGCCGCGCCAGGCCACGTGTTGATCGGGGCGGATCAGCGCCAGCCTGGCCTTGTACAGGTCGGCGATGGCGCTCTCGCGCGGGCGCAGCACCTGCAGCGGTACGCCGGCCGCACCTGCTGCGGCGCGG
>JANOBL010001029.1:0-5924 GCA_031411635.1 Betaproteobacteria bacterium | reverse complement strand
GACGATGCGCACCACCCGCAGCTTCTTGAACACCAGCGAGATGCGCTCGGAGAACATCTCCTCCTGCTGCTTGATCGGCTTGGCAAAGCTGATCGGCCCAACCTGGCGGCAGGCGATCGAGGCCTCGGCCTTGTCCTCGGCCAGGCCCAGCGCACCCTTGACGCCGCCGGTCTTGGCGCGCGAGACATAGCAGGTGATGCCGGCCACACCAGGATCGTCGTAGGCATCGACCACCACCTTGTGATCGGGGCCGATCAGGATGAAGGCGGTGTCCACCGCGCCCACCTGCTCGGCCTGGGTGGGCAGGGCAAGCGCCAGCGTGGTGGCGATGGCGGCGCAGAGGGATTTGAACGGCATGCAAAGCTCCTGAAAATCGTGCAAGCCTAGCATTGCCCAATTCGTTGCCACTGCCGCCCCAGACCAGGAGCCCCTCCGTGAAAACCTACAACATCGAGATCCAGAAGCTGAAGGCCATGTCCAACGGCCACGGCCTGATCAACGCCCGCATCGATGCCATCGTGGCGCCGCAAGCCGGCCGCCACGATGCCGACGACGGCGCCGAGGCCATGACCGTACTGAGCATGACCGAGGACACCGCGCGCGTGATGCTGTTGCTGCTGAAAGCGCAGATTGCCGAGTTTGACAAGCGCAAGGCAAAGAGCCGGTTTTGAGGTGACGTACAAGGGTAAACCCTTAAATCACCGGGGACATTCAGGGCATCACACCAAAAACATGGGGTTTACCCTAGTATTGGCCCCGTGACAGGTTCAGCGGCATCCCGCCGCTACTGTCCGACGGAGCTAACACCATGTCCAACTCGCTCACCAGTGGCACCTTCCCTCGCGCTGCCAGCGGCAGCGGGCTTTCGCTGCGGCGCTTCGGGCGTCAAGTCTGGGCGGTTCTGGAGGCCATCGGCAACAGCCGCGCCCGGCCGCATCTGGAGGCGCTGGCGCGCCAGTACGACGTCAGCAACCCGGGCCTGGCGCGCCGGCTGCGCGAGTCAGCCCGGCATTCGCTGGTGGATTGACGCCAGGCGCGTCAGCGGTGGGCCTCGATCTCGGTCTGCCGGCCCGCCAGCAGATCGAACATCGCGACGCTGCGGCTCAGGTTGGACAGCCGGTGCTGCTCGGCCCGGCCCAGCCGCAGCCGGCGCTGGCCCAGCAGGCTGCGGTAGCCCCAGCGGCCGGGGCCAAGGCGCTCAACCTGCACCGACCACTGCGTCTCGCGCGCGGCCACCAGCATCAGGCCAAACATGCGCATGTCGGCCAGGTTCTCGATCTGTAGCTGAAAGCCGTCAGGCGTGGCATGCACCAGCCGCATGCCATACGGCGACAGATGCGACGAGCGGTTGTCGCTGTGCACAAAAAACAGCTCGGTGCCGCTGCGCAACTCGGCCGGCGTGAAATCGGCGCGCGGCCGGGTGGCGCTGGCATGCTCCACCGCAAACGCCTCGCGGAACAGCACCAGCCGCTTCTGGTCGCTGAACGACCAGTAGGTGGCACCCTTGAAGGCCGAGATCGCGCCGCAGCGTGCCAGCACCGCGTCCAGGTCACCGGCGGCGGCAAAGCTGGCGGTCACCCGCACCAGCAGCTCAAAGTCGCGGCCACGCAGCGTGCTGCAATCCGGCCCCGGCCCGTCCTGGTGGCCATCGATCAACCAGGATTGCACGATCGCCGGTTTGTCGTGCGCCGGGTAGGCCGGCGCTGCAGCGCTGCCACACGGTGTTGGTGCCGGGTCGCTGCCCGCCGCTGCGCTGCAGGGCCAGCTCAGCGGGGCCAGCAATGTGGCCAGGCGCCGCATCGCGGCGCGCCGGGGGCAGGTGGGATCAGGCGCACGCAAGACCATCGGCACAGCATAACTGCGGCCGTCACCCGGGCAAGCCGTGACAAACCAGCGATCGCCAGATCACGGGAATCCGTCGCGGTGCGGGCGCCGGCGCAGCCTCGCCGCGCCTGTCAGGGTTGGCCCGCAGGTGCCAGGATCAGCGCCCCGAACGGTGCCAGCACGCCGGGTGCAGCCTGCGGGATCGAACTCAGCAGCGGCACCCAGCCCGGGCCAGCATCAAACGCCTGGGCCTGGTCCGAGAAGTTCAGCAGCGTCAGCGTGTGCGCGGTCTGCACGCGGATAAGCTGGGTGGCCGGATCGCCCTGCACCTGCACCTGCGCCAGGTTTCTGGGTCCGAGACGGCCGGTGCGCTTCAGCGTGATGAGCTGCCGGTAGTAGTCCAGCATCGCGCGGCCATCGGCCGTCTCGGTGCGCTGCCACTGCAGCCTGGAGGCTTCGAAGGTGGCCAGCGCATGCGGGTCCGGCGGCTCGACACCGCCAAACGAAAAATCGGCTTTGCGCCCCTCGCGCGCGCCGTCGATGATGACTTGCTCGTAAAAATCCTCGAACAACAAACACGGCGCGGTCTCGCCGTATTCCTCGCCCATGAACAGCATCGGCACAAACGGGCTGGCCATGACCGTGGTGATGCCCAGCAAGGCCTTGTCGCGGCCGTAGGTGGCGATCATGCGGTCGCCCAGCAGCCGGTTGCCGATCTGGTCGTGGTTCTGGATGTGCACCACATGCGCGCTGGCCTGGGTCAGCGCGCCATCGGTGCCCAGCAGGTAGCGGTAGAAGTTGTCAAAGCGGCTGCCGTCCAGCACAAAGCCGGTCTGCAGCGCTTTCACCACATCGCCAAAGCCGCCAAAGTTGATGTAGTGGCGGCTGGTCTCGCCGGTGAGCTTGGCAAACACCGCGTGGTTCAAGTCGTCGTTCCACTGCGCGTGGTAGTTGAAGCCCGGGTCGGCGGTGACAAAGCGGTTGTTGCGCAGGTGCTCGGCGATGGTCAGCACCTCGCGCCCCTGGTCCTGGCCGATGGCGCGTGCCAGGTCGGTGAACTCACGCAGGATGTGCACCGGCATGTTGTCGAAGATCAGCGACACCGCGTCCATGCGCACGCCGTCAAAGCCCACGGTCTGCAGCCAGAAGCGCAGGTTCTGCAAAAAGAACTCGCGCACGCCGTGATTGAAATCGGTGTCGAAGTTGATCGCCGCGCCCCAGGGCGTGGCTGCCTGCTTGGTGTAAGGCGCAAAGGCGCCGGTGTAATTGCCTTCGGGGCCGAAGTGGTTGTAGACCACGTCCAGCACCACGGCGATGCCCTGGGCATGCGCCGCCTTGATGAAGGCCTTCAGATCGGCATAACTGCCATAAGGCTTGTACAGCGCAAACAGGAAAGTGCCGTCGTAGCCCCAGTTGCGCTGGCCCGGGCAGGCGGCAATCGGCAACAGCTCCACCACGTTGATGCCCAGCCCGGCCAGGTGGGGCAGCTTGTGCACTGCGGCGGCCAACGTGCCCTCAGGCGTGAAGGTGCCCAGGTGCAACTCGTACAGAATGGCGTCGGCCATGGGGATGCCGGCCCAGCCCGGGCTGTGCACAGCCTGCACATCGCACACCATCGACGGGCCGTGCACGCCTTGCGGCTGGTAGCGCGAGGCCGGGTCGGCCAGCCGCCGCCCGTCCAGCAGCAGCCAGTACAGGCTGCCGTGCGGCAGGCGCTCGCAATCGCCGGTCCAGTAGCCCAGTGCATTGCGCTGCAGCGGCAGCTCGGGCCCACCGGCCACCCTCTGCACCACCAGGCTGCTGGCCTCGGGCGCAAATACGCGGAAGCTGGAGCGCCCTTGGGCGTTGTAAGAATGACCGAGATCAGCGTTTGGGATGGGGTTCATGCGGCCTCCTGGCCAGTTCAAGTTTTGCGCCGCACCAGTCGCACCGGAAACGGCTTGGGTTGCACACCGTCAAGCAAGGCCTGCACCGCCCGCTCACCTTTCAGCCTGGGGATCCGGTCGGGTTGGGCTGCCAGCGCATGCGCCATCGCCAACTGGGTGCCGTGCCGGTCGCGGCTGTTCACCGCCACCGTGCCAGGCACCAGTGAGTCCACCAGCACCACCGGCTTGCGTGTGGCGCGCACCTCGTCGGCCAGCTCGGGGTCGACCTCGGCATGCACGATCATTGCGTCGGCGGTGGTCTGGAAGGCCGCGCCCAGGTCCAGCCTGCGCCCCATCTTCGGGATGATCTGCAAGGTCAGGCGGCGGCGGTCCAGCTCGTCGGCCACACCGCGCAAAAAGGCCATGCTGGTTGGATCGCTCAGCGCGTAGCGCAGGTCGTGGTGAAAAATCACCGCCACCTCGTGCACGCCCGATTGGCGCATTGCGCGCGCCGCCGGATCAGGGCCAAAGTACCCCAGCTCGCGGGCTTTGCTGATGATCTCGTCGCGCAGCGCTGCCGACAACTGGTGCGACCGGTTGAAGGCGTTGGACACCGTGGTGCGGCTGACTTGCAGCGCCTGTGCAACGTCCAGCAAGGTCAGGCGCTTGCCCGATGGCGGGCGCTGCGCTGCGTTTTTGCGAGAGGCTGCGGTCACGGCCCCTCCCCGATCAACCAGGCCCAGGGTGCCAGCCAGGCGCCAGCGCCGGCCACTGCATTGATGGCCACCGGCTGCGGCTGGGCCGACAGGTTGACCACCACAGTCAGCGCGTCGACAGCGTTGGCGCGCCGGAACGCAAACACCGCTGTGTTGCCGGTGGCCAGGCGTTGCACCGGGGCACCGGCAGCGCCGTTGGCCAGGCATTGCTTGTTGCGTTTGAGCTGCAGCAGCCGGGTGTAGAGCGGCGCCAGCGCACAGTCTTGCCAATCGATGCTGTCTTTCTCAAAAAACGCCAGCCGCCGGTGCAGCCGCGTCTCTTGCCCGCCGTACACCAGCGGCAGGCCGGGCAAGGTGGCGGCCAGCACCGCGCAGGCCTCGAAGGCCGGGCCAAAAACCTCAGCATCGTGGTCCTCCCAGGCGTTTTTGTCATGGTTGCTGGTAAACGTCATGCGGTAGGCATCGGGCGCAAACTTGGCCGCTGCTTTGGCCAGGTAGGCATCCAGATCACCGGCATCCGCGTCGCCACGCGCCAGCTTCTTGAGCACATCGAGCAGCGACCAGTCGTAGGTCATGTCAAAGGCCCGTGCATGCAGCGCCGGATCGGTGGCCTCGGCCAGCATGAACACTGGTTTGATCGCATCCAGCTCGGCGCGGGCGCGCTCCCAGAACGCCGTGGGCAGCAAGCTGGCCACATCGCAGCGGTAGCCGTCGATGCCGGTGGCTTGCAGCCAGAACTTCAGCGCCGCAATCATCGCGTCCCACACCGCCGGCTGCTGCCAGTCCAGGCCCACCACATCGGTCCAGTACTCGGGCTCATGGCCTGCGGTGTAGACGTAAGAGTGGATCTCGCCGTTGGCGTCTTTCAAATACCACTCGGGGTGAGCCGTGACCCAGACATGGTCCCAGGCGGTGTGGTTGGCCACCCAGTCGATGATCAGACGCATGCCGGCGGCATGCACCGCCGCCACCAGGTGCTTGAAGTCGTCGGGCGTGCCGTAATCGGGGTTCACCGCCGTGTAATCGCTGACCGAATACGCACTGCCCAGCCCGCCCTTGCGGTTCTTCACGCCGATCGGGTGTATCGGCATCAGCCACACGATGCCCACGCCCATGTCTTGCAAACGCGGCAGATGGGCTTCGAAGGCCTTGAACGTGCCTTCGGGCGTGAACTGGCGCAGGTTGACTTCGTAGATGCTGGCCTGGCGGGACCAGTCCGCGTGGTTGACGGTTTGGGCGTTTGTTGGCATGGCTGGCCTCCTGATTTGCAATCAATTGCCAAGGCTGAAAGTCGGGAACTGGTTTGTCGCGGGCTGCTTAGGCGCCAGACCGTCAGGCGTCTTCAGGCCGGCGCGAGGCCGAGGCCACCGGGTGACCGGCTGCCTCCGTGTCCCCCGAATCCGGCCGACTGCGGCCGACTTCTCCTCCTTTACCTGCGGCATCCGGTCACCCGGCGTCCTCGGCCCAACACTGGCGGTGCCCTGCGACGGTTTTGAAACCCACGCGCGCCGCGGCGGCA
>JANOBL010001028.1:0-1593 GCA_031411635.1 Betaproteobacteria bacterium | reverse complement strand
CGCCGGAGCGCTTTTTTGAACCCGGCCAGTTCGACCCGCCGCCCAGCAGCCATGGCGACTTGGCACCGGCCGAACGGGGCCTGTACCAGGGCCCTGATATCGTGGGTGACGATGACCCACCGCCACCCCGACCACCCTTTTCGCACTGAGCCTGCAGCCCGAACCGGCCCTTTGGCAGCGGCCGAGGTTGGCGGTTGACTACCCCCAGCCACCCCTTTGAGCGGCTGACACCGCAGGCCATCCTGGACGTGCTGGACGCTGTCGGCCTGCGGGGTGACGGCAGGCTGCTGCAACTCAACAGCTACGAGAACCGGGTGTTCCAGGTGATGCTGGAAGACGGTGGTGCGGTGGTGGCCAAGTTCTACCGACCGGGCCGCTGGAGCGATGCGCAGATCCTGGAAGAGCACAGCTTTGCGGCCGAGCTGGCCGCCGCCGAAGTGCCGGTGGTGGCGCCGCTGATGTTGGACCATGAGGCGACCCTGGTGCATGCCTTGATCGACGGCCAGCCATTCCGCGTGGCGGCCTACCCACGCCGATCCGGCCACGGGCCTGAGCTGGACCAAGCAGACACCTTGCGTTGGCTGGGCCGGTTCATCGCCCGGCTGCATGCGGTGGGTGAGCAACAAGCCTTTGTGCATCGCCGCACGCTGGATGCCGACACTTTTGGCCATGCTCCGCTGGCACGCTTGCTGGCGCTGGACATGATTCCGCCGGCGCATAGCCACGCCTGGCGCAGCACCTGCAACCAGGCCCTGGCGGCGATCGACATGGCCATGGCCGCCACGCCGCGGCAGCACATCCGCCTGCACGGTGACTGCCATCCCGGCAACATCCTGTGGCGTGACGAAGGCGACGGCGGCAGCCCCCACATCGTGGACCTGGACGACGCAGTGATGGGCCCGGCGATCCAGGATTTGTGGATGCTGCTGTCGGGCAGCACCGAGGCGATGCGCAGCCAGATGGCCGCCGTGCTTCAGGGTTATCGGCAGATTCGCCCATTCGACGCCCGCGAGCTGGCGCTGATCGAGCCGCTGCGCACACTGCGCATGATCCACCACAGCGCCTGGCTGGCCGAGCGCTGGACCGACCCGGCGTTTCCAGCAGCGTTTCCGTGGTTTGGCAGCGCCGGCTACTGGGGCCAGCAGACCACCCAGTTGCAGGAGCAGATCGAGGCGATGGCCCAGCCCGCGCTCGACCTGGGTTATGTCGATTAAGCGCTGAGCAGCTTGGTCACGCGCGCCACATAAGCCGCCGGGTCGTCAAGCTGCCCACCCTCGGCCAGCATCGCCTGGTCAAACAGGATGTGGGCCAGGTCGTCGAAGCGGGCTTCGTCGGCCGCCAGCTTCTTGACCATCGCATGCTCGGGGTTCACCTCCAGTATCGGCTGGCTCTTGGGTGCGGTCTGGCCGGCTTGCTTCAGCATGCGGGCCAGGTGGCCGCTCATGTCGCCTTCTTCGACCACCAGACAGGCCGGTGAATCGACCAAACGGGTGATGACACGCACGTCCTTGGCGCGGTCTTTCAGCGCGGCCTTCAGCTTGTCCAAGGTGGGTTTGAAGGATTCGGCCACCACTTCGGCCTGCTTCTTTTCCT
>JANOBL010001027.1:0-2687 GCA_031411635.1 Betaproteobacteria bacterium | reverse complement strand
CGCATCCGGATGAATGCGATCGGGCCGTGGGCCAAACCGGCTGGTCTGACGGTTTCTGGCGATTCGGGCCAAAAAGTCTACGTGCGCAGCCTGGCCACCCGTGACACCGGCAGCGAGATCAGCGCTGCGCTGCCCGACGTGCTGGCTGCGGCCAAGGTGGCCGGCTTTGACCTGATCATCGTCGAGACCTCGGGCATCGGCCAGGGTGATGCGGCGATCGTGCCGCTGGTGGACGTGCCGATGTACGTGATGACGCCCGAGTTTGGCGCCGCCAGCCAGCTTGAAAAGATCGACATGCTGGACTTTGCCGAGTTCGTGGCGATCAACAAGTTTGACCGCAAGGGCGCGGCCGATGCGCTGCGCGATGTGGCCAAACAGGTGCAGCGCAACCGCGAGGCTTTTACCGTGATGCCCGACCAGATGCCGGTGTTTGGCACGATGGCCAGCCGCTTCAACGACGACGGTGTCACTGCGCTGTACCAGGCTTTGAAACCCAGGCTGGCCGGGCTGGGCCTGAAGGTCTCAGAAGGCCGCTTGCCGCTGGTCAACACCAAACACAGCACCCACCAAACCCCCGTGGTGCCGGCCGCACGCAGCCGCTACCTGGCCGAGATCACCGACACCGTGCGAGGCTACAAGGCCCGCGCCCGGGCCCAGGCCAACCTGGCGCGTGAGCTGCAACAACTGCGCGAAACCGCGCGCATGCTGACGGAAGACGATACCGCCCAGGGCGCCACCAACCCGGGCGCCAAAAACACCGTGCTGCGCCTGGCCGATCAACGCGAAACCCGTTTTGACCCGGCTGCCAAAAAGCTGCTGGCGATGTGGCCCGAGATGCAAAAGGCCTATGCCGGCGACGAGTACGTGGTGAAGATCCGCGACAAGGAGATCCGCACCAGCCTGGTCCACACCACACTCAGCGGCAACAAGATCCGCAAAGTGGCCCTGCCCGGCTACGAGTGCCATGGTGAATTGCTGAAGTGGCTGATGCTGGACAACGTGCCAGGCAGTTTTCCGTACACCGCCGGCACCTTTGCGTTCAAGCGCGAGGGCGAAGACCCGACCCGCATGTTTGCCGGCGAAGGGGATGCCTTCCGCACCAACCGGCGCTTCAAGCTGGTGAGCGAAGGCATGCCGGCAAAACGCCTGTCAACAGCCTTTGACTCGGTCACTTTGTACGGCAATGACCCCGATCGCCGGCCCGACATCTACGGCAAGGTGGGCAACTCGGGCGTGTCCATCGCCACGCTGGATGATCTGAAAGTGCTGTACAGCGGCTTCGACCTCTGCCACCCGGCCACCAGCGTCAGCATGACGATCAACGGCCCGGCACCGACGATTCTGGCGATGTTCATGAACACCGCGATCGACCAGCAGATCGACAAATTCGTCACCGACAACGGCCGCCCCCCCACCGACACCGAACTGGCCAAGATCCGCGACTGGGCGCAGGCCAATGTGCGCGGCACGGTGCAGGCCGACATCCTGAAAGAAGACCAGGGCCAGAACACCTGCATCTTCTCGACCGAGTTTTCGCTGAAGGTGATGGGCGATATCGCCGAGTATTTTGTGCACCACAACGTGCGCAATTTTTATTCCGTGTCGATCTCGGGTTATCACATCGCCGAGGCCGGTGCCAACCCGATCAGCCAGCTTGCCTTCACGCTGAGCAACGGCTTCACCTTTGTCGAGGCCTACCTGGCGCGCGGCATGCACATTGATGACTTTGCGCCCAACCTGAGCTTTTTCTTCAGCAATGGCATGGACCCGGAATACACCGTGCTCGGTCGGGTTGCTCGACGGATATGGGCAGTGGCGATGCGCGACAAATACGGCGCCAACGAGCGCAGCCAGAAACTCAAATACCACGTGCAGACCAGCGGCCGCTCACTGCATGCGCAAGAGATCCAGTTCAACGACATCCGCACCACCTTGCAGGCGCTGATCGCGATCTACGACAACTGCAACAGCCTGCACACCAATGCCTTCGACGAGGCCATCACCACGCCCACCGAGGACAGCGTGCGCCGCGCGATGGCGATCCAGTTGATCATCAACCGCGAATGGGGCTTGGCCAAGAACGAGAACCCCAACCAGGGCGCGTTTGTGATCGACGACCTGACCGAATTGGTTGAAGAGGCAGTGCTGGCCGAGTTTGAAAAAATCGCCGACCGGGGCGGTGTGCTGGGTGCGATGGAAACCGGCTACCAGCGCAGCAAGATCCAGGAAGAAAGCATGCACTACGAGATGCTGAAACACACCGGCGAGTACCCCATCATTGGCGTCAACACCTTCCGCAGCCCCCACGGCGACCCGGTGCCCGAGCACATCGAACTGGCGCGCAGCACCGACGACGAGAAGCAGGGTCAGCTGCAGCGGCTGGCCGACTTCCAGGCCCGCCACGCGGCGCAGGCGCCGGCCATGCTGCTGCGCCTGTACTGCCCGCCCACCTCGAACAGGGCATTCGTGATCTGGCCCAGGCTGCAGCAGCGCACCGCATCCATCAGCACTGCAAAGACGTTGCCGTTGTCGATGACAGTCTGTTGCAGGCGCTTCAGCATCGCGGGTGATGTGGCGGCATGGCGGCTGTGAAAGTCGGCCAGTCTCGCCAGTTGAGACTGTTTTTCCGCTTCAGTGCTGCGTGCCAGTTCGAGGGTGTCTGGCGCCGCATCACCGTGCGGGCTGCG
>JANOBL010001026.1:0-1895 GCA_031411635.1 Betaproteobacteria bacterium | reverse complement strand
CAATCTCGCGGCTGCCGTCCAGGTGCAGCTGGGCCAGGGTGGTGTCCACCCGCTGCTCCCAGGTCCAGGCGTCCAGCGCCTCGATGCGGGTTTGCAGGGCGTCCAGGTCCACCCCATCTGCATGCTCCTCATACGCCTGGCGCACTGCGCGGGCCTCGGCCACGCCCTCGCTCACTGCCTCAAACACGCTGTGGCCGGGCTCAAAGGCTGGCTCTTGTGGCACGTAACAAATGCGCAGGCCTTGCGAGAGCTGCAGCAAGCCTTCGTCGAGCTTCTCCAGCCCGGCGATGACCTTGAGCATGGACGATTTGCCGGCGCCGTTGCGGCCGATCAGGCCTAAACGCTCACCGGATTCGAGGGAGAAGGCAGTGCCATCGAGCAGGGCGACATGGCCGTAAGCGAGGTGGGCGTTGGAGAGGGAGAGGATGGCCATGGGGGCTGATTGTCCCCGGGATTCCCCGGGGGTTCCCTCGGGCGCGGGCGCGCCCGGATTCAGGCGCCCCTACACACCCAACTGCCGCGCATGGTGGCGCAGGTGCTCGTCCACCACGCTGGCAATGAAGTAATAACCGTGGTCGTAAGCGGCATGGCGGCGCAGTTGCAGTGGCTGGCCGATGGCGGCGCAGGCGGCTTCCAGTGCCTCGGGGTACAACTGCTCGGCCAGGAATTTGTCGGCCCCGCCTTGGTCCACCAGGATGCCGTGCGGATACGGCGCCATGGGTTGGTTGGCCATCAGCGCGCTGGCGTCATGCGCAGCCCAGGCGCTGCGGTCCGGCCCCAGGTAAGCGGTGAAGGCCTTGTGGCCCCACGGGCACTGGGTGGGCGCGCAGATGGGCGCGATGGCGGACAGGCTGGTGAACACACCGGGGTGGCGTAGCGCCAGCGTGAGCGCGCCGTGGCCGCCCATCGAGTGGCCAAAGATACCGGTGCGGCCTTGCAGCACCGGCGCCTGGGCCCACACCTGCGGCAGCAGTTCATCCAGCAGATAACTTTCCATGCGCCAGTGCTGCGCCCACGGGGCCTGGGTGGCGTCCAGGTAAAAGCCGGCACCCACGCCAAAGTCCCAGGCGTCGGCCTCACCGGCCACACCAGCGCCGCGTGGGCTGGTGTCGGGCATCAGCAAGGCCAGGCCAAGTTCAGCCGCCAGGCGCTGGGCGCCGGCTTTCATGGTGAAGGTTTCTTCGGTGCAGGTCAGGCCGGCCAGAAAGACCAGCAGCGGCACTTGCGCGCCCGCTTGGGCTTGCGGCGGCAAATACAGCGCAAAGCGTGCGGGCAAGCCCAGCTCGGTGGACGCGTGGCGGTGAAAGCGCTGCACACCGCCAAAGCTGGCGTGCTCGTTGAGCAGTTCCCAAGTCATGACAACCCCTCGCCCGCCGGGTACGTCGATCGATCCCCCGAGGGGATGCGGGCCGGCTTGGGAGCGGCCCGGCGCTCGTCCCGCCGCATCAGAACATCACCACCGAGCGGATGGACTCACCACGCTTCATCAGCTCAAACCCCTCGTTGATGTCTTCGAGCTTGAGCTTGTGGGTGATCAGGTCGTCGATGTTGAGCTTGCCGTCCATGTACCAGTCCACGATCTTGGGCACGTCCGTCCTGCCCCGTGCGCCGCCAAAGGCCGAGCCTTCCCACTTGCGGCCGGTGACCAGCTGGAACGGCCGGGTGCTGATCTCGGCACCGGCCTCGGCCACGCCGATGATGATGCTGCGGCCCCAGCCCTTGTGGGTGCATTCCAGCGCCTGGCGCATCACCTGGGTGTTGCCGATGCACTCGAAGCTGTAGTCGGCGCCGCCGTCGGTGAGCTGCACGATGTCATCCACCACGTTGGCGCTGGTCTTGGGGTTGATGAAGTGCGTCATGCCGAACTTTCTCGCCATGGCCTCGCGCGCGGGGTT
>JANOBL010001025.1:0-8613 GCA_031411635.1 Betaproteobacteria bacterium | reverse complement strand
GGCAATGCCGGCCTCTTGACGCACCTGGTCGGCCAGCGGGGTTTGGTACATGCGGCCGTACACCGGTTTTTGGGCCGGGCTGACCTGGCCCGACGAGCAATCGATCAGGTCGGCCCCGGCCTGCTTGAAGGCCCGCGCGATCAACACCGCATCGGCCGGTGTGGTGCCACCGGCCACCCAATCGTGGGCCGAGATGCGCACCGACATCGGTCGCCCGGCTGGCCAGGCGGCGCGCATCGCGGCAAACACCTGCAGCGGGTAACGCAAGCGATTTTCCAGGCTGCCGCCGAAATCATCGTCGCGGTGGTTGGTCAGCGGCGAGATGAACGAGGACAGCAGGTAGCCATGCGCGCAGTGCAGCTCCAGCCAGTCGAAACCGGCTTCGGCCGCGCGCCGGGTAGCGGCGACAAAATCGGCCAGCACCTGGACCCTGTCGTCGGCCGTCATGGCCTTGGGCAGCGCACCGTCGGGCAGGTAGGGCCGGGCCGAGGCGGCGATCAGCGGCCAGTTGCCGGCGGCCAGCGGCTGGTCAGCCCCCCGCCCCTGCCAAGGCGCGTTGGTCGATCCCTTGGGCCCGGCGTGGCCAAGCTGCAGGCCGATCGCCGCATCGGTGCTGTGGTGCACATGGTCGACGATGCGTTGCCAGGCCGCTTGCTGGTCATCGTTCCACAGCCCGGGGCAGGCGGGCGTGATGCGGGCGTCGGCCGAGGTGCAGGTCATCTCGGCCATCACCAGTGCGGCACCGCCCATGGCCCGCGCGCCCAGGTGCACCAGGTGGTAGTCGCCCGGCACACCATCCAACGCTGAATACTGCGCCATCGGCGACACCAGCACCCGGTTCTTCAACGTCAAACCGCGCACCGTGTACGGCGTGAACATCGGCGGCGGCGCGGCCTGGTCGTCGGCCAGCACCAGCCCGGCGCGGCGGGCAAACCAGCGCTCGTAGCCCCCCAGCCAGGCAGCGTCGCGCAGCCGCAGGTTCTCGTGGCTGATGCGCTGGCTGCGGGTCAGCATCGACACCATGAACTGCGGCGGTTCGAGCTGATCGCAATAGCGGGTGCCGCAGGCCTCGAACCATTCCATCGCGTTCCAGGCCGCGTTTTGCAGTTTCAGCACATCCACATTGCGCAGCGCCTGGTAACGCGCCAGCAAGGCCGGCATTTGCTCGGGCGCGGTGCCCATATCAGCAAACAGCCGCGCCAGCGCCACCGCATCCTCGATCGCCAGCTTGGTGCCCGAGCCGATTGCAAAGTGCGCCGTGTGCACCGCGTCGCCCATCAACACCACCGGGCAACGGCCATTGAACAGCGACCATTGCTGGCAGGTGATGCGCTGGAAGTTGATCCAGGCCGAGCCCCGCTGGTGGCGCGCATTGCTGAGCAGTTTTTCGCCCTGCAGGTTGTTGGCAAAGACTTGCTCGCAAAACGCGATGGATTGCTCGGTGTCGGCCTGGTCCAGCCCATGCGCCAGCCACACCGATTCCGGGCATTCGACGATGAAGGTGGCGGTGTCTTCGTCAAACTTGTAGACATGGGCCTGGAACCAGCCATGCTCGGTTTTTTCGAACAAAAAAGTGAAGGCGTCGTACTGCTTGTGCGTGCCCAGCCAGATAAACCGGTTGGGCCGCTGCACGATGTCGGGCTGGAACGTGGCAGCGCTGCGCGCCCGCACCCGGGAGTTGATGCCGTCGCTGGCGACCACCAGGTCGGCGTCCGGAAAATCCAGGTCCGACAGGGCCTCGGTCTCGAATACCAGCTTGACACCGAGCTGCTCGCAGCGCGCCTGCAGGATGTTCAGCAGCTTCTTGCGGCCGATGCCGACAAAACCATGGCCACCCGAGCGGATCACCTGGCCCTTGATCTGCAGCTCGATGTCGTCCCAGTGGTTGAACGCCAGCTCGATCTGCGCGGCCGTGACCGGATCGCAGCGCCGCATGTTGTCCATCGTGGCATCGGAAAACACCACGCCCCAGCCAAAGGTGTCGTAGGGCTTGTTGCGCTCCACCACGGTGATGTCGTGGCCGGCGTGCTGCAACTTCATCAGCAAGCCAAAGTACAGGCCGGCAGGGCCGCCGCCGATGCAGACGATCTTCATGCGTGCTCCTGGCGGCAAGGCCTGGTTTAAATGACTTCTAAATACTTTACTCCTAAATCAAATGGAATCCAAGCCCCAGCAGCAAATGGCTTCGCCAGCGTCACGCGGGCGAGGAGCGCAAGCCGTAGACCTTGCCGTCGACAAACAGGTATTCCACCCGCAGCACTGCCTCGCCCTGCTCGCCCGCCAGCGTGTAACCCACCACCGCCACGGCCTGGCCGGGTTTGATTTCGGCCACACGCCAGGCCTGCATGCGGGTGAGCGGCGCCAGCTCAATCTGCCAAAGCGTGTCTTTGCGGGTGGGCAGGCGGGCGGTCGACAACACCCGGGCGCCATCCACCGCCGCCGATTGCGCCGGCGCCGGCCGCGCCGCCAGATCGGCCGGCAGCGTCAGGTTGGCGGTGGTGCGAAGCTGAAACTCGGCATGTGGGTTGCGCCAGGCCACACGCTCGGCCCGGCCTTCAAGGTAGATCGGTTTGTCCTGGTCAAAACTGCTCCAGCCATGGTGGGCCCGTGCCGGGATTGGCACCAGGCCGGCGGCGGTGGCGCCAGCGAACACCAGAAATTGACGACGTTGCATGACAGAGCCTTTCAGCGGTAAGCAATCCAGCGGCCACAAATGATGACGCCGATCCAAAGCCCCAGCGACAGCGCGGTTTGCAGGCGGGCCAGCACACCGCCCCGCAGCAACACGCCGCGGCGGTGAAACCAGGCGGCATTGAGTCCGGCACAAGCCAGCAAACCCATCTTCAGCACAAACGCCTGGTTGGCCAGCAACTCACCGGCCTGGCTGGCAAACATCAAGCCGCCGCTGGTGGCGGCCATGGCAAAGCCCAGCAGCGTGACTGGCAAGGCCAGGCGCGCCAAGGCAGCAGGCTCGATGCCGGTGTCAATGCCCCAGAGGCGCAGATCCAGCACCGCCAAACTGCCAAGCAGCAGGCCTATGCCCACGATGTGCAACGACTCAAGCGCCGGGTAGGCCCACGGAGAACTGACGATCCATTGCATGGTCCGCGCATTCTCGCCGCCGCAGCCCGTGATCTCCTGCCACAAGGACCAGCCCATGCCAACCCGCCGCGATTACCTGGGTCTGACGATGGTCTGGCCGGCCCCGGGTGCCTGGGCCAAGCCGCTGGAAGGCGAAGCCATGCTGCGCAGCGGTGGCGTGGTGTTGGTGATGCGCCATGCGCTGGCACCCGGCGTCTGCGACCCGCCCGGGTTTGTGCTGTCCGGCCTGGCGGGCGCCGCTGCAGAGTGGGGCTGGTTTTCCGCTGGGACGACAAGGATGCGGGCCCGGCAACAGGGTCCAGCCCGCCACCACAGTGCCGCCCAGCGGGCCGGTAGACAAACGTGGGTTAAGAACGCCCGGCAGGCGACCGATAAGTGCTCCATCGAACCGTCTCTGGATCGGGTGCGCACTTGGCGCCCGTGGTGGTCCAGCCCCTGCATTCAGCGCGTCCCGCAGCACCCACCGGCAAGCCGATTCCCCATGAGCACTGCATTTTCCCACGAGCTACCACCGGTCGAAGTGGCCAAGCCGCACCACCGTTCATTGGGCTGGATCGGGACCACCGCGCTGGCCATGGGCGGCAGCAACCAGAGCCTGTTCATCCTGGCGGCACTGTTTGTCGGGCAAGACCAGATCCTGGGCCAGGGCAGTGCGGCAGTGCCGCTGTTGTTCGTCGGGCTGCTGCTGTCTTGGGCGGCCGCGCCGGGCTGGATCGAGCTGGTGCTGATGTACCCCAACCGGGTGGGCGGCATCTCGGCCACCTGTGCCGAGGCCTTTCGCCCCTACAGCCCGGTGCTGGCCAACCTGACCGGGGTTTGTTACTGGTGGGGCTGGGTGCCCACCTGCGGGCTGACCGCCATCCTGTCGGCATCGGCCATCCACCAGTGGTATCTGCCGGCCATCCCGGTCACCGTCTTGGCCGTCGGGCTGGTGGTGGGCTTCACGCTGTTGAACCTGCAAGGCATCCAGTGGGTCACCCGGCTGGCGGTGCCGGTGGCCAGTGCATCGGCCTTGTTGGCCTTTGTCTCTGGCTTGGCGCCCATGCTGGCGGGCCAGGTGGACTGGCGCCAGGCCACCACGTTTCAACTGACCACGCCCTTTCCCGGCTGGTTTGGCGAATTGACCAGCTTGATGGCCGGGCTGTACCTGATCGGCTTCGCGGCGCCGGCCTTCGAGGCGGCCGCCTGCCATGTGGGCGAGACCATCAACCCGAACAAGGCCGTGCCACGCGCAATGCTGGCCAGCGCGCTGCTGGCCGGTGTGTACTTTCTGCTGCTGCCCACGGTGTGGCTGGGCAGCCTGGGCGCGGAGCCGCTGGGCAAGGATCTGGCACTGGTGCTGGGGCCAACATTCGCACCGGTATTTGGCAGCGCCGGCAAGGCGGCGGCGGTCTGGTTCATGGTCTTGAGCATGTTCTCCGGCACCTTGCAGCCGCTGGCCGGCGCCGCCAGAACCTTGTCCCAGTTGTCGGAAGACGGCTTACTGCCGCGTGTGCTGGCGCGCCGCTCGCGCACCGATACGCCCTGGGTGGCCACCTTGCTGACCGCCGGCATGGCCATCCTGTTCCTGCTGATCGGCGACCCGATCTGGCTGGTGGCCGCCGCCAATTTCACCTACCTGATCAGCATTGCGCTGCCCAGCGTTGCGGTGTGGCTGTTGCGGCGCGATGCACCGCAGATGCACCGGCCTTTCCGCGCACCACGCGGTACCGTCACGCTGGGCCTGGCGGCGGCGGTGGCCTGGGGGTTTTCGGCGCTGCTGGGCTTTGAGCAATTTGGCTTGAGCACCGTGCTGATCGGCATGGCGTTTGCGTACTCCGGGTCGGCGCTGTACGCCTGGCGCCGCTACGACGACCGCCGGCGTTGTGGTCTGCCGGGCATTGCCAGCACCTTGCAGATCAAGCTGACCGGCGCGATGCTGGCGGTGCTGGTGCTGGACGGCTCGGGCTACCTGCTGGCCGTCAGCAACCTGCCGCCGCAGCAAAGCGCGCTGATGACGGCGTTGGCCGATATCTTCGTCGCGGTGGCGATGCTGTCGATCACCGTGGCGCTGGTGCTGCCGGGCATGATCGCCCACTCGGTGACCGAGGTTTCCACCGTTGCCCGGCGCCTGGCCACCGGCACGCTGGCGGAGTTTTCGCGCGCGATGAATGCGCTGGGGCGCGGTGACCTGGACGCCGCGTTTGCCCGGGTGGACATCACGCCGGTGCGCATCAATACACGCGACGAAGTGGGCGACATGGCCGCCAGCTTCAACATCCTGCAGGCCGAGATCGGCTCTGCCGCCACCGGCCTGGCCGGTGCCCGCGAGGGCCTGCGGCAGGCGCGCGACGACCTGACCGAGTCCAATACCAAGCTGGAACAACGCGTGCTTGAGCTGCACCGGGCCGAAGAAAAGCTCTCGGGGGTGCTGGACTCGATAGACAACGTGGTGTGGTCGCTGTCGTTGCTGCCTTCGCAAACGCAACCACAAACGCAGCCACAGACGCAGCCACAAACGGGCAGCGAACTGGTCTACCTCAATCCGGCCGCAGAGCGCGTCTACGGCCGGCCGGTGCGCGACTTCTTCGACGATCCCGGCTTGTGGCGCGGCGTGGTGCACCCGGAAGACCGCAGCCGCGTGCAGCAGGCTTTTGATGCACCGGGTGCCAACCAGAGCATCGCGCTGGAATACCGCATCGTGCGGCCGGACGGCAGCGAGCGCTGGCTGGAAGACCGCGGGCGCGTGATCGCCGGGCCCGACGGCAGGCCGATACGCATCGACGGTGTGGTCAGCGACATTTCAGAGCGCCGCCTGCATGCCGAGCGCATCGCCCACCAGGCCAACCACGACGCGCTGACCGGCTTGCCGAACCGCAACCTGCTGAACGACCGGGTGGCCCAGGCACTGGCGCTGGCGCGGCGCAGCGAGCACCACGTGGCCGTGCTGTACCTGGACCTGGATGGCTTCAAGTTTGTCAACGACAGCTATGGCCATGCGTTTGGTGACGCGCTGTTGCGCACGGTTGCGGCCAGGCTGGGTGTGGTGGTGCGCGAAACCGATACCGTCGCCAGGCTGGGCGGCGACGAGTTTGTGATCCTGTTGCCGGATGTGGCGCACCCCGAGCACGCAGCCCAGGTGGCCGCCAAGGTGGTGCAGGCCTTTGCCGTGCCGCTGCTGCAGGACAGCCGCCAGCTCCACCTGACTGCCAGCATCGGCATCAGCCTGTTCCCGCAGGACGGCGAGAGCTTCGACCATTTGCTGCAGCATGCCGACGTGGCGATGTACCGCGCCAAGGCCAACGGCCGCAACGGTTTCCAAAGCTATTCAAGGGAAATGGGCGTGCAGGCGCAGGAGCGCATGCAACTGGAGAGCGCACTGCGGCTGGCCATCGCACAAAACCAATTGGAGTTGTACTACCAGCCCCAGGTTGACCGGCACGGCGGCCGCATCGTCGGCATGGAGGCCTTGCTGCGCTGGCATCACCCGGAATTGGGCATGGTGCCGCCGGTGCGCTTTATTCCGCTGGCCGAAGAAACCGGCTTGATCATTCCGATTGGCGAGTGGGTGTTGCGAACCGCCTGCGCCCAGGCAATGGCCTGGCAAGCCGCGGGCTGCGGCGCATTGTCGATGGCGGTGAACATGTCGGCCAGGCAGTTTCAGCACCAGGACGTGCCCGCGCTGGTAACCGAGGTATTGCGCGATACCGGATTGCCAGCGCATTGCCTGGAGCTTGAGCTGACCGAATCCGCGCTGATGCACAACACCGACGCTGCGGTAGAGACGATGCGCCAGCTCAAGGCGCTGGGCGTGCGGCTGGCGCTGGATGACTTTGGCACCGGCTACTCCAGCCTGAGTTACCTGAAGCGCTTTCCGATCGATGTGCTGAAGGTCGACAAGTCCTTCACCTTCGACGTGACCACCGACGACGGTGCGCTGTCGATCACCCGCGCGATCATCGCGATGGCCGGCTCGCTGAACATGAGCACGGTGGCCGAGGGCGTGGAAACCGAGGCGCAGCTCCAATGCCTGGGCACACTGGGCTGCGATGTGATGCAGGGCTATTACCTCAGCCGGCCCTTGCCAGCCGGCCAGGTGACGGCTTTGCTGCAGCACGGCGTGCTGCCGGCGGGCCGCAGCGGCGGCAAGGGCAAAGAGCAGCCGCCGGCTTACACCGGATCCCAGGTGAAGACATCGCCCGAGCGGTCCAGCGCATAAAAACCGGCCTTCAGTGCCGGCATCGCGTGTGATGCCACGGTCTCGGCGGTCCAGCCCTCGCTGCGGTGCACGCTGCGCTCGGGCCGGGGCTGGCTCATCAAAAAGATCTCGTTGTTGCGCACCGCAAAGATCTGGCCGTTCACTTCGCACGCTGCATCGCTGAGCAGGTACACCGCCACCGGCGCAATCTTGGCCGGCGTCATCTGCTGGATGCGGGCGACCCTGGCTTTTTCTTCAGGTGTTTCAGTGGGAATCGAGCCGATCATCCGGCTCCAGGCAAACGGCGCAATGCAGTTGCTGCGCACATTGAATTTCTGCATGTCCAGCGCAATGCTCTTGCTCAAGGCGGCAATGCCCAGCTTGGCGGCCGCGTAGTTGGCCTGGCCAAAGTTGCCGATCAGCCCCGAGGTGCTGGTCATGTGCACATAAGCGCCGCTGCCCTGCTCCTTGAAATGGGTGGCCGCCGCCCGGCTGACGTAAAAGCCACCGTACAAATGCACCTTGATGACGCTGTCGAACTCGTCCACGCTCATCTTGTGGAAAAACCGGTCGCGCAGGATGCCGGCGTTGTTGACCACCGCATCGATGCGGCCAAACACGTCCAGCGCGGCCTGCACGATGCGGTTGGCGCCGGCGTTGTCCGACACGCTGTCGGTATTGGCGGTGGCCTCGCCACCGGCGGCGCGGATTTCTTGCACCACCCGCTGCGCCGGGCCGGTATCACCACCCTCGCCGGCCACCGACGCACCCAGGTCGTTGACCACCAGTTTGGCGCCCTGCGCCGCGCATTGCAGTGCAATGTCGCGCCCAATGCCACCGCCGGCACCGGTGACCAGCACCACCTTGCCTTCCAGCATGTTGCCTTGGCTCATGATTCAAATCGCTCCTGTTTGGGGTTTGCACAGTGATCGGGATTTCTCAACGCCGACCTCCTTCCATCGTGCGTGCAATCAGCTCTTTCATCACCTCGTTGCTGCCGCCGTAGATGCGGCCCACACGCGCATCGGCATACAGCCGGGCAATCGGGTACTCGTTCATGTAGCCGTAGCCGCCGTGCAACTGCACACACTCGTCCACCACCTGGCCCATCATCTCGCTGACCCACCACTTGGCCATCGCGGCAGTGGCCAGGTCCAGCGTGTCGTTCAGCGAGCGCTGGATGCAGTCGTCGACAAAACAGCGCGCGATGCTCAGTTTGGTCTGGCATTCGGCCAGCTTGAAGCGGGTGTTCTGCATCGCCATCAGCGGCTTGCCGAATATCTGGCGCTGCTGCACATAGGCCAGGGTCTCGTCGATGGCACGCTGCATCGTGG
>JANOBL010001024.1:0-11191 GCA_031411635.1 Betaproteobacteria bacterium | reverse complement strand
GCATGGCTGCCCCCGGAAGCTTCCAGTCGGGTGCATGCTGGCGCAGCCAATGCTCCAGCATGATCAGTATCCATACCATCGTGCCGTAGTAGTGTGGATGCTGCGGCAGCAACTCACCCATCAATTGGCGCACAAATTCGGGCCGCACCAGGCCGCGCGCCACCACCGACGACATCGCGTCCTCGGCCAGCCGCTTCAGGCCGGGGTGCTGCACCATCCAGACGCCGAACGGCAGGCCAAACCCCTGCTTCTTTTTGGTGATCACGCTGTCGGGCAAAAAGCCACGCAGCGCCTCTTTGAAGAACCAGCGCAGTGCATCACCGCGCAGCTTGTAGTCGGCCGGCAGGCGCATCGAAAACGCCAGCAGCGCGTCGTCCAGCATCGGGAAGCCCACCGACACACCGGCCATCGCCGTGGTGCCCACCACCTTGGGCAGGTCGCATTCGGCCAGCGTGTAGCGCCAGTCGTAGGCCAGGTGGCGGTCGATCTCGTCGGCGCACTGCGCCTGGGCCCACACCTGGCGCTGCTGCTCATCCACGCTGGCGGCATCCACCTGGGCCAGAAACGCCGATGTCAACACGTTGGCATAACCCTGGCGCTTGACCAGGTTGTAGTCCTGCGCCCGGTCGGGCAGCGGGGTGTTGGCCAGGCGGATGTAGTTGGCGCCTTTTTTCAGCCCTGGCGTGCGCGCCACCGGACCCAGCCCGAAAAACGGCTCCAGCAGGCCGCGCCGCAGCAGGCCGGGCACGCGCTGGTAATGGTCGAACACACGCTGCGTGGCGTAGCGGGAGTTGCCGCCAAACAACTCGTCGCCACCGTCGCCGGCCAGCAGCCGGGTGATGCCGTCGTTTTGCGCTTGCTCTGCGCAGTGGAACGACGGCAGTGCCGACGAGTTGCCAAAGGGCTGGTCGTACCAGCCGGCCACGCGCGGGATTTCGCGCACCAGGTCGTCGGGCGTGAAGTAGATCTCGCGGTGCTCGCAGCCAAAGTGGCGTGCCGCCAGCCGCGCGTAGGCCATCTCGTCATAGCCCTCGGCCTGGAAGCCGATCGAGTAGCTGACCGCCGGCTTGCCACCGGCCAGGCCGATCATGCCGGCCACGGTGGAACTGTCGGTGCCGCCGCTCAGGAAACACGCCGGGGTGCTGCCGTCCAGTTGCAGCGCCACCGCGTTTTGCAGCAGGCCGCGAAACTCGTCGCGCAAGGCGTCGAACGACACCACGCCGGCCGGCTGGAAGCTGGGCACCCAGAAGCGGCTCAGCGTCAGGCGGCCATCGCGGAACACCGCGCAATGCCCCGGCGGCAGCCGCAACACACCCTGGAACACGGTGCGCGGCGACGGGATGACATGGAAGTACAGATAGTCGAACAAGGCTTGCGGGTCCAGCGCCGGGCTGGTTTCGGCCAGCGCGTCGGCACGTTCGGCAAAGCGCAGCACGCCGCCGTCCAGCCGGTAACACAGGCTGCGCACGGCAAACCGGTCCACGGCCATGAAGACGCTGCCATCGGCCAGCGTCACGGCCACCGCAAAGTCACCCTGCACCAGCGCAGCGGCCTTTTCAGGACCGTGTTGCGCAACCAGCGCGCGCCAGCGCTGGGCGGGGTTGCTGTCGGCGGCGGTGCCGGTGCTGCCGTCCGGGAAGCGGGGCGAGCCCTTGCAGAGGGGGGTGGATTCTGGCGTCATGGGCATTGGGCTAGGGTTGAGCGGCCAGCAAGCGCGCGTTATCGGGCACGGGGTTCGCGGTGCACCATCAGCGCCAGGCGATTGGCCAGCGCGGCGCCGGCGCCGGCCAGCTCGGCCCACAGCGGGTGTGCGCTGTAGCGCAGTGCCAGCAGCCAGCCGCAGCCGGTGACCGCACCGCCCAGCAGCAGGTAGCGCAGGTAGTTGGATTCGGTGGCCGGGATCAGCACGAAGATCAGTGCCATCGGCGCCAGTGCCAGGGTGGTGACCAGCAGGCTGCTGCGGCAGGCCAACCAGAGATCGGCGACACCAAACTGCGTGCCGGTGTGCAAATGCCATTGCGCCAGCGCCAGCCCGGCCAGCGCCGATGCCAGCATGCCCCAGCAGGCGCCTGTCAGGCCAAACGGGATCACCGCTGCCAGGCCGACCACCTGGGCTACCTGCAGCATCACCTGCAGCCGCGTGGCAAGCTGCACCCGGCCGTGCGACAACAGCGCTTCCTTGGCCAGGTAGTGCACCAGCTCGATCGCGCCGGCAATGCACAGGATGCGCGCCAGCGGCACCGCCGCCACCCACTGGTCGCCGTAGACGATGCGGATCGCCGGAAACGCCGCCAGGGCCAGAAAGCCGAGAAAGGTCCAGCCGATCACCGTGAAGATGGCCACGCCGCGCACATAGGCCCGGTTGACGCTGTGCTCTTCTCGCACCGCGGTGGAAAAGTACGGCAGGCACACCGGCATGATGGCTTTGACCACGAGCTGCCGGAACATCTGCACCAGGCCGCCGGCGCGGCTGAAGATGGCCACGTCGGCCACGCCTTGCACCCGGCCGATGATCATCTCGGGCGCGCCTTTGCCCAACTGCCCCAGCACGTAGATGCTGCTGGCAAAGCTGCCGAAGCGCAGCACCTCGCCGATGCCGCGCAGCCCGGGCAGGCGTGGAAATGCCGCCGGCCGGTAGATCACCGACACCGCCACGGTCACCACAATGCCAGCAAACGACGACCAGGCCAGCGCCAGCGGCCCGAAGCCGCGCAAGGCCAGTGCAATGGCCAGGCCCAACGCGATCACATCGGACGCCACGCCGGCCAGGAACAGCGGTTTGAAGTCCATCTCGCGCCGAAACCAGGCCATGTTGATGGCGCCAAACGGGATCAGCAGAAAGTTCAGCGACTGCACCCGCATCACCTCGGCAATCACCTCGGAGCGGTAGAACTCGCCAACCCAGCCCGCGCCCAGCAGCATCGCCAGGCCCATGGTCCAGGACGTCAGGATGTTGACCGCAAACGCGGCGCGGATGGTCTGGTCGCTCAGTTGCCTGGCCTGGATCAGGTACTCGGCGATGCCGAAATCACGAAAGTTGGTGGCCAGCGCGGCAAACACGCTGGCCACCGCAAAAATCCCCACCTGGGCCGGCGTCAGCATGCGCGACAGCACCACGGTGGAGGCAAGCTGCAAGGCCACGCTGAAGTAGCTTTGTGCGGCGGAATAGGCCAGCGAGGTGTGCAGTTTGGCCATGGTGGCTTTGACGGGGCGGGTGCCGGCTCAGCGCCTGGGCAGCGGCCCGTGCTGCGGCCTGGACAACGCGCTGCGCAGCGTGCATTGCAACGTGAACAGCGCCCACTTCCAGCCCGGCGTGGCGCCCAGCGCCTGGGCGGCGTAAAAGCGGGCACCGGTCCAGTCGCCCTGGTTGGCATACTCGCCGGCGATTTTTTTCAACGCATAGCCCTTGTGCAGGCGCGCGTGCTGGCGGATGGCCGGGTCGCGGCTGCGCGCCACGGCCCGGTCCAGCACGATGGACTGCAGCAGCCGCTTGTCGATCATGCCCATCGCGGTGGTCATGTTGGCGGTCTTGGCGGGATCGGGCACCCGGTGGTAGGCCACCACCGCCGGGTGGTGCAGCATGTGCTGGCTGGCTTCGATCAGCTTCAGGAACAGGTCGCGGTCGCATTCCCAGCGGATGCCTTCGTCCATGCCGCCCACTTGCTCGAACAGCGCGCGCCGCACGGTCAGGCAGTTGACATGGCAGAAACCGGTGCTGGCCATCAGGTCCTGCACCGTCACGGTGTAGGCGCCCTGGGCATCGGGCTGGCGGTGCCTGGCGGCCAGCTCGGCGGCCAGCGTGCCCAGCCACAGCGTGCCCACCCGCTGGCCGTCGTTGATCCAGGCGTCCTGGTTGCTCATGTACAGATCCACCGGCTTGCCTAGCTGCTCGGCAGCGTTGATGGCCAGCGCCACCCGCGCCAGGTGGCCGGTGTCGGTCCACTTGTCGTCGTCGTCGAGGAAGCAGACGTAGTCGCCCTGGGCCTGGGCGGTGCCGAAGTTCAGCGAGTAGCTCTGGCCATGGCCCCTGGGCCGGTAGACCAGCGTGTGCACGCTGAAGTTGGGCCCCAGCGTGGCGGCCGCAGCATCCCAAACCGCACGGTACGCGGCCACGCTGGCCGCGCTGGAGCCGTCGTTGACGACGATGACCTCGATGTTGCGGAATTGCTGCTGCAGCACCGAGGCCAGCGCTTCGGCAAACAACTGCGGGCGGTCCCGGGTGGCCAGGACGACGGAGATCAGGGGGCGCATTTCAGTTCCTCGGGGGGCGGTGCCATGCGGCATGGCCTGATCGGACAGCCCGGTATTGTCGCCGGCCCGATTGCGCGGCTGGTTGCGCTGCGCGTTGCACTGCCGGCCGGGTGCTCATGGTGTGGCCGCCGCCCGGCCCAGCGCGGCCCCGGCATCCAGCAGCCACAGCCGGGTGACCCGGTTCACTTCCACCCGGGTATCGATGCTGGAGAAGGCCTGGTCGCCTTCGGGGATGTCGTGCCGGGTGACGCGCCGGGGCGAGCGCAGCGCCTGTTGCCAGCCCGGGTCGCTGGCCAGCAACTCGTCAAACTCCTGGCTGAGCAGGCTGCGCCCGCTCATCAGCAGCAGCACATCGCCGTTGAAGCGCCGCAGGCCGTTGCGCATGCGCGGCACAAACGGTGCTGTCGGGTCGTCCTGGATCGCCGCCGGGCCCGGCGCCCGCTGGCCGCTGGCCGCCCGCCGCAACCGGCCCAGCGCGCCGCGCAGCAGCGTCAGCAGCGCGGGCAGCGGGTTGTATTGCAGCCGCAGCAGCTTGAGCCAGAAATCCTTGTCGCGCATGCGCTGGCTGTAGTGCTTGATCGCCACCCCGTCGCCGGTGGCAGCGCTGTGCACCCAGGGGTTGCCCAGCACGATGCCGGTGACCTGGGGGAATTTCCAGGCGTTGATCAGCACCGCCGATGCCGCGTCGCAGCCGCCCCACAACACCAGTTCCTGCAGGCCGGGCACCTGGGCCTGAAAGGCGCGGATCGCGGCGGCCAGGTCGGCCTGCACATCCTGGAAACCGCGGAACTGGCCCTCGCTGTCGCCCAGGCCGCGGTAGTCGAAGCGCATCACCGGGATGCCGGCAGCGGCCAGGTGGCGCGCCATCTGCACCTGCATGCGGCATACGCCGCCGCGGTACTGCGGCCCCCCGGCCACGATAGCCAGCATGCCGCGGGCCTGGGCGCGCTCGGGCAGGTGCACCATGCCGATCAGTTCATGGCCTTCGCAGTCGAAAACCAGCGGGATTTCACGCATGTTCACGGCTGTTCTCCCGCGCTTGGCCCATCAGTTGCAGGCTGGCCTGCTGCAGTTCGGGCGCGTCGTCGCGATCCTGCAACTGCCAGATCATCGGGCCGGCCACCGTGGCCGTGTCGAGCCGGGCGCCAGCGGCCAACCAGGCATCGGCCTGGCGCCGGCTGGCCGGGCCCAACGGCTGCTCCGGCTTGGCCACCACCTCCAGCCAGTGGATGCGGGCGCTGGCCAGGCCTGGGAAATCGCTGATCTTGCGCGCCGCCAGCGCATCGGCCAGGCGGCCGGTCAGCGGGTAGCCGGCCACCTCGATCGCCTCACCGGCCGCCAGCCGGGCGCGGATGCTGTCGGTGGTCTCGCGGTTACCGTCGCGCACAAGCTGCGAGGCCAGGCGCAAGCGCAGGTACTGGTTGAGAAACAGCTTGCCGTCCAGCACCGGCTGCCACAGCAACAGGCGCTGCGGCGCGATGCTGCCGCGGCTGGCCAGCGTGGCCGCCAGCTCGGCAGCCAGCAGCGCGCCGGTGCGAACGCCCCACAGGCTGAGCGGCTGGCCGGTCTGGTCCACCAGCCACTGCGCCGCCGCGTCGGCATCGGCCAGCCAGTGGTCCCAGTCGGCCTCGGTGGTCTGGCCGTCGCTCTCGCCGGTGCCATGCGGGTCCAGCAGCAGCGTGTGCCAGCCCAGGGCCGCCAGCGCCCGCGCCTGCAGCACCACATGCGAGCGGCAGCGGTTCATCTCTTCGACAAACGGCGGCAGGTACAGCAGTGCGCCGGTGCAGGTGCCGGTGGGCACGATCTGCAGGCCGAACAGGCGGCGGCGGTTCAGGGTCAGGAACACCGGCCGGGCGACCGAGGTTCTTTTGGCGGCGTTGTTGACGGCGGCCATGCGTGGGTCAGGCCACGGCCGCGCCATCGGGCACGCGGATGGTTGATCGGCGCGCACTGTTGGCCAGCAAGGCTGCGCGGTGGCGGGCATAGGCCTGCTGGGCCTCGGCCATCAGCGCGGCTGGCACGGCGATGTCGGCGTAGTCGTTGCTGGAGGCGCTGACCTTGCCCGATTTCAGGCGGCTGGACGTGTCGCCCGCATTGCCGCGCCCGGTGTTGGAGAAGGTCTGGTACTCGGTCGGGATCGGCGTGGCCAGGCCCAGCCAGTCGCCCAAGGCCTGCAGCGTGGTGGTGGTATCGCTGATCAGGCACTCGGCATCGAGGTAGAAATAGCGCTGGCCCAGCGCCCCGGCAATGTTGGCCAGGGTTTGCAGCCGGTTGATGTAATAGCGGGCCGCGCCGTCCGGGCTGGCCTCGGGCAGATGCGGGCTTTTCTCGCGGTACAGCACCACCAGGCTTTTGATCGACTGTGCGGGCGTGCGCAACATCATGATGGTGTGGCTTTGCGGGCGCTGCAGCAGGCCCAGCGCCACGTGGTGCCCGTCATGCAACACCTTGTCGAACATGTAGCGTGCGCCGGGCTTTGCGGCATGGCCTGCAAAGTGCTGCTGCTTTTGCCGCCAAAGGCTTTTCCAACTGTAGTAGCCGATGTGCATCTCGTAATAACCCTCCACCTGCGGGTGGCTGCCCAGCAGGTGGCCAAACAGGCTGGTATTGGCCCGCATGTGGCTGAGCAGGAAGATGTTGCGGTGCCGCAGGATCAGCGACGGGTTGGCGGCCAGGGCGGTCAGCAGGGACATGGTGGCGGGGGCTTCAGGCGCTTGGCGCAGGTGTGCAGGTGCTTCGTCATTCGGCGCATCCGCTCAGGCCTTGAGCGTGCCGGCCAGCCAGCCATCGACCGAACGCATCACCTGCCGGCAAACCCGGTCGTAGTTGGCACGGGCCTGGCCATACGGGTCGGCCACCTCGGCATCGGCGGGGTCGGTGGCGCTGGCCGCGCCCAGCAAAAAAGCCTTGCCATGCGCCGCCGGGTGGGCCTGCAGCAGCCGGTCCAGGTGGCTGACTTCCATCGCGAAGATGACATCGGCCTGCTCGACCATGGCCGCGGTCAGCGTGCACGATTGCCAGCGCGCCAGGTCGATGCCGGCCGCCGCTGCCACCTCAACCATCACCGGATCGGCCGGCCGGCCGCCCGGCGCGTGGAAGCCGGCCGAGGCAAACTCAAAGCGCCCCGGGTAGCGCATCTGGGCATGGGCATGGGCCAGCGCACTGCGGTTGATGTTGCCGTAGCACAGGAACAGCACCTGCCGTGCGCCGGCCAGCCGCTGCCGGCCGCTGCCGCCGGGCTGGCTGGCGCGCCGCTCGTGGGCCAGCCGGCGGCGCTGCTGCAACAGCGTGCTGATGCGCCGCCATTGCGCACGCACGATGCGCCCCAGGTCGACCAGCCCGGGCTTGGGATCGTGCAGCGATTGCACATCAAAGTGGTGGCGCGGCGAGAACACCAGCAGGCAGTCGCGCAGCACCTCACGCGCTGCGGGCAGGCGCACCAGTTGCGGCGGCGCGTGCTTGCGCAGCACCTGTTCCAGCCAGTCCAGGTCGCGCGCGAGCTGGCGGCAGACCACTCCGTTGCGCGCAGGGGCATGCTCGCCCACCCGGCCGGTGCTCATCAGCTCGTGCAGCAGTGCCGGAAAATCGGCGCCAGCGGCCACCGCCAGCGGCAACGAGCCCCAGAAGCGGCCGTTGATCTCCATCAGCCGGAATTCCCCACTGGCCGGCGCGTACTTGAACTCCACCATCGCAACGCCATGCCAGCCCAGCGCCTGCACCAGTTGCTCGGACGCCAGCCGCAGCGCCGGCACGATGGCCTCGCTGATGCGCAGGCTGCTGCCGCCGCCGGTCAGCGGCACCTCGTGCAGCCGGCGGTGCTGGAACGCGTAGCGCACCTGGCCGCGGTCGGCGATCAGCTCGATGCCGACGCCGTCGCCACGAAAGTACTCCTGCAGGATCACCGCGCCGTAGCGCAGCGCATGCCGCACCTGGGTTTCCAGCTCCGCCGGGCTGTGTGCATAGCTGACGCTCAACTGCACCCGCTGCTGTGCGTCCTGGCCCACCGAGCGCGCCGGTTTGATGACCACCGGGTAGCCGATGGCCGCCGCCGCTGCCGCCAGCCCGTGCAGCGAATCCACCCGCAGCGAGCGCGGCACCGGGATGCCCAGCGCATTGGCAAGCTGCAGCGTGCGGTCCTTGTCCAGCACCTGCTCCAGCGCCGCGCTGGGCGCCATCGCGATGCGGCTGTCGTCAAACTGTTGGCGCTGGCGCAGCAGGGCCACCAGCGTGCGCTCGGTGACCGGGATCACATACTGGAACGGTTGATCCCGCAGGCAGCCCAGCAGCCAGGCGATGAACGCCGCTTCCTCGCGCAGCGGATCGGGGTAGCGCAGACAGGCCTGCACATGGCGCGAGCAGCCGGCCAGCGGGTGGTCAACACTGCTGGCCACCCACACCGGCACCGCCCGCCGGCCCAGCGAGCGCACGACGGCCAGCGCCGACGGCTGGTCGGCGTCCAGCACAAGCACGGGGCGCTGCGGGGCGGTGCTCATGGCATCGGGCATGGGGCGGGAGGAGATTGGAAGGGTGGCCGGGGGCAGAGATTGCACCTGTTGCAGCGCGCTTGATCGGTGGAAAAGCGCTGCCGGCCCGCCAGCGGGCAAACGGCAAGCACCGGGTGGCGCGGCCCGGGCTCAAGCCCCCAGCTTGTCGGCCACAAAGCGGCTGAGGCTGCCAACGCTGGCAAAGGTGTCGCCGCTGATCTCGTCATCGTCAACGGCAATGCCAAAACGTTCTTCCAGGGTATTGATCAGCGTCACGACGGCCATGCTGTCCAGCTCGGGCAGGGCGCCCAGCAACGGCGTGTCGGCGTTGAACTTCATTGCCCGGCCGCCGAGACCGAGGACATCGTCCAACATGCTGAGTACTTCGGTCTGGGTGTCCAAGGGCTTCTACTCCTGAGGTGTGCGGGCGGCACGTCTGGCGGGCCGGCCGCGCCAATTCAATCGATGATTATAGAAAGCCAGGCCGTTGCAGATGGCCTCGGCCCGGCACGCAAACCGCTCGGCCGTGGTGTTGTTGACGCTTGGCGGCGTGCCGATGGACCGGCGGCGCATGCCAGGCGATAGAGTGCCTGTCCACCATCGACTCAAACCGCGCGCTGCGTTGGCGCCACGACGGCATGAATCCTGATCTTCCCGAGGCCGTGTTGCTGCACGAGCTGATCTCACGCGCTGCCGCGCGCACGCCCACCGCGCCGGCGCTGACCCATGCTGCGCAGACTTGGTCGTACGGCCGACTGCAGGCCGAAACCGACGGTTTTGCAAGCGGCCTGCGCGCGCTGGGTCTGGCGCGCGGCGAGCGCGTAGGCATCTGGCTGGAAAAGCGCTTTGAAACCGTGGTGGCCAGCTTTGGCGCACCAGCGGCCGGCGGCGTGATGGTGCCGATGAACCCGCTGCTCAAGCCCGAGCAGGTGCTCTACATTGCCGCCGACTGTGAAGTGCGGGTGCTGGTCACCTCGCCCGAGCGGCTGGCGCTGATCGCGCCGCTGCTGGCCCAGGCGCCGGGGCTGCGCCATGTGGTGCTGACCGAGGCCGCCGCCCAGCCGCCCGTGCTGCCCGCTGGCGTGGTTTTGCACCTGTGGGCCACGCTGGGCGATCACCCGCCTGCCGGCGGCCACCGGGTGATCGACAGCGACATCGTGGCCATCCTCTACACCTCGGGTTCCACCGGTCGGCCCAAAGGCGTGGTGCTCTCCCACCGCAACATGGTGGCCGGCGCCAAGAGCGTGGCTTCTTACCTTGAAAACCACGCCGGCGACACCTTGCTGGCCGCGCTGCCGCTGAGCTTCGATGCCGGCTTCAGCCAGCTCACCACCGCTTTCCATGCCGGTGCCCGCGTGGTGCTGCTGAACTACCTGATGCCGCGTGATGTGCTGAAGGCGATGGTCAACGAGCGGGTCACCGGCCTCACCGCCGTGCCGCCGCTGTACATCCAGCTTACCCAGATGGCCTGGCCGGCCGAGATCGGCACCCACCTGCGCTACTTTGCCAACACCGGTGGCCGCATGCCGCGCGAGACCTTGAACGCGCTGCGCGAGCGGGTGCCAAAGGCTTTGCCGTTTCTGATGTACGGGCTGACCGAGGCTTTCCGCTCCACCTATCTGCCGCCCGGCGAGGTGGATCGGCGGCCCGACTCGATCGGCAAGGCCATCCCGAATGCCGAGATCCTGGTGCTGCGTGAGGACGGCAGCGAATGTGCACCCGACGAGCCGGGTGAACTGGTGCACCGCGGTGCGCTGGTGGGCCAGGGCTACTGGAACGACGCCGAAAAAACCGCCGAGCGCTACAAGCCCTTGCCGGTGGGGGCCGGTGGGCGCGAGGCGGGTTTGCAAATGCCCGAGGTGGCGGTTTACTCGGGTGACACGGTGCGGCGCGATGTCGACGGTTTTTTGTACTTCATCGGCCGGCGCGACGAGATGATGAAAACCTCGGGCTACCGCGTCAGCCCGACCGAGGTGGAAGAAGTGCTGTACGCCACCCGGCTGCTGGGCGAATGCGCGGCGTTTGGGGTGGACCATGCGGCGCTGGGGCATGCGATCCAGGTGATTGCGACGCCTCCCGTTGATGCCGATTCAGTCGATGTGCCGGCGCTGCTGGCCGAGTGCAAGCTGCGCATGCCGGCTTACATGGTGCCGCATGGTGTGACGGTGGTGGCCGGGCCGCTGCCCCGAAATCCCAATGGCAAGATTGATCGCAAGTTGTTGGCGACGCAATGGGTTGAGCGGGCTTGAGTGCGCGTGCTCGTCGCGGGGCCGGCCGGGCCTGGTCGGAGCGCGGCCGAGGCCACCGGGTGACCGGCTGCCTCCGTGTCCCCCGAAGCCGGCCGACTGCGGCCGACTTCTCCTCCTTTACCTGCGGCATCCGGTCACCCGGCGTCCTCGGCCCAACACTGGCGGTGCCCTGCGACGGTTTTGAAACCCACGCGCGCCGCGGCGGCA
>JANOBL010001023.1:0-10967 GCA_031411635.1 Betaproteobacteria bacterium | reverse complement strand
CAACGCCAGCCGGGCGCCCAGCGCCAGGCTGGAGAGCATCAGCGGGCGAAAGCCCGAGCGGCCGCTTGGCACCCCACCGTCGTGCGCCAGGCGGCCCAGCACGCTGTCGTCACCGGCCACCCGGAGGTTGGACGGTGGCGGTGGTGGTTGGTCGGGCAGGTTGGCGCAACTCAGCAGCGCCAGCACCACCGCCAGCAGCAGCGCGGCGGCCGATGCGGTGCGCGCAAAACGCATCAGCGCAGCTTCAGATCGTCGTCGCCAAAGCGGATGCCCAGCGGCTCGATCAGCAACTGCTTGGGGCCCGCCAACACCTCGCCGGCAATGCGTGCGCCCACGCCCTGGGCCAGCGCCACGTCCACGGTGCGCTGGGCATCACCAGCGGCAACGAAGATCGCAAACCCGGCACCCATGTTGAGCGTGCTGTAGGCCTGGCGGGCATCCTGCCGGGCTTGTTGCTGGATGAAGCGCAGCACCGGCGGCACCGGCGGCAGGGTGTGCATGCGGTAGGTGAATGCGCCCGGATGGCGCAGCAGCTTGCGCCAGCCGTGGCCGGTGATGTTGGCGCTGTAGTGCGGCACGATGCCGGCGGCCCACAGCGCCTCGGTCACCGGCGAGTACAGCGGCGTGGGCACCAGCAGCGCCGCGCCGTAGCTCAGGCCGGGGTGCTGCACCGGGTCGATCTCGGTCAAATAGCCTTGCTGCAGCCTCGACAACAGCTTGCGCGCCAGGCTCAGACCGTTGGCATGGATGCCGCTGGCGTCCAGCAGCACGATCTGGTCACCCACGCCGAGCTTCTCGCCCAGGCTCAGCCGCTGCTTGGGGTTGACCAGCCCGGTGCACGAGGCCGCCAGATCGATGCGCCCGGCCTCGACGATGCCGGCCAGCGCCGGGGTTTCACCACCGCCCCAGGCCACCTTGCAGGTGTCGCAGGCGGCTTTCCAGCCCGCCACCAGGGCTTGCGCGCGTGCGCCGTCGGCAAACCAGTCCGAGCCACCGGCAGCCCAGTAGGCCTGCACCACCAGGGGTGTGGCGCCGACCGTGATCAAGTCGTTGATCGCCATTGCAATCGTGTCCTGGGCGATGGCGCCGTACCAGCTACGGCCGCTGAGTGCGGCCATCTCATCGGCCACCAGGGCCTTGGAGCCCAGGCATTCGACGATCGACGCCAGGTAAAACGGTCCGACATCCACCACATAGGCCGACTCGCCCCGCGAGGCCGCCACCTCGGTAAAACCATGGGCCGCCAGGTGCAGCGCCGTGGCGGCTGCGGCGTGCTGGGCGCTGACCTTCAGCGGGTCGATCAAGTCGTAGTCGACGCCGGCCTGCTGGTAGCTGAGGGTGTCGGTTTGTGAAGATGGGGCGGCATGGCTCATGCGCCGGATTATCGGTGGCCTGCGGCGCGGTCCGGCGCGCCCGACCGGCCCGTGGCCGCTGGGGGCCGGCCGGTAGAATTGGGCGATGAGTCATGTCGTCCTGGCGCGCAAATACCGGCCCCGCAGCTTTGATCAGATGGTGGGCCAGGCGCATGTGGTGCAGGCGCTGGGCAATGCGCTGACCAGTGGCAGGCTGCACCATGCTTATCTCTTCACCGGCACCCGCGGCATCGGCAAAACCACCGTCAGCCGCATCCTGGCCAAGAGCCTGAATTGCACCGGGCCGGATGGCAACGGCGGCATCACCGCCCAGCCCTGTGGCGTGTGCCAGGCCTGCACCGAGATCGACGCCGACCGCTACATCGATTACATCGAGCTGGACGCCGCCAGCAACGGCGGCAAGGACGAGATCCGCGACCTGATCGAGCGTGCGGCCTACAAGCCCGGCGTGGCGCGCTACAAGGTGTTCATGATCGACGAGGCGCACCAGCTCTCGAAAGACGCCTTCAATGCGCTGCTGAAGACGCTGGAAGAGCCGCCGGACTACCTGAAGTTTGTGCTGGCCACCACCGATCCGCAGAAGATGCTGCCCACGGTGCTGAGCCGCTGCCTGCAGTTCAACCTGCGGCCGATGGCGCCCGAGACGGTGCGCGATCACCTGGTGCAAGTGCTGCAGGCCGAAAACGTGGCAGCCGATGCTGGATCGCTGCGCTTGCTGTCGCGTGCGGCGCGCGGCTCGATGCGCGATGCACTGTCGCTGACCGACCAGGCGATCGCGTTTGGCGCCGGTGCTCTGACCGAAGACGGTGTGCGCGCGATGCTGGGCACGGTGGACCGGTCCCATGCCCAGGCGCTGGTGTTGGCGCTGGCGCAGCGCGACGGCGTGGCGGTGCTGGCCACGCTGGCGCTGCTGCGCCAGCTTGGTTTGTCTGCCGCCGGCACGCTGGAAGAGATGGCCGGCCTGCTGCAGCAGATGGCGGTGGAGCAGGCCGTGCCCGGCGCACTGGACAACCACGACCCGGACACCGCCGGTGCACGCCTGCTGGCCGGGTTGATGGCGGCCGACGAAACCCAGTTGCTGTACAGCATCGTCCTGCACGGCCGGGCCGAGCTGAGCCTGCTGGCGGACGAATACGCCGCGCTGACGATGGTGTTGCTGCGCCTGCTGGCGTTTCCACCGGGCGGTGCTGTACCCGTGGCGGTGCCGGCGCCGCGTGCTGCACCGCTGGTGGCGGCGCCGCGCGAGGCCCGCAGCACGGCGCCGGCCAAGCCAGCGCCCCCGCCAGTGCTGCCGGCCAAGCCAGCGCCGCCGGTGCCGGCCCGGCATGCGCCGCCCGCACCGGCGCCAGCCTTGGTTGCCCGGGAGCCGTCGCCACCGCCCTGGATCGACGACGCGCCGCCCGATCTTGAGGACAGTCCGGCGCTGCCCAGGCAGGCCCTGGTGCCGGTGCCAATCCCGGCGCCGATGCCAGCGGCTGCACCCGTGCCACCCAGCGCGCTGGTCGATCAATGGGCGCGCATCATCCGGCCGCTGGTGGCTGCCGGCACGGTGAGCGCGCTGGCGCGTGAACTGGCGCTGCAGGCCGAGTTGCGGGCGGTAAATCCCGCAGACGCTGGCGGCCGCTGCTGGCTTTTGCGGGTGGAGCGCGAGACGCTGCGCGCGCCCGCGCTGGTGGCCAAACTGGCCGCGGCGCTGCAGGCCGCGCTGAACGAGCCGGTGCAGTTGTCGACCGAGGCCGGTGCGCCGCAGGACTCGATCGCGCAGCGCGACCTGCAAGCGCGCGAAGCCGCCCAGCGCGAGGCCGAAGCCATCATCCACAACGACCCGGCGGTGCGTGAACTGATGGCACAGTTCGCCACCGCGCGCATCGTGCCCGGCTCGATCAAACCCTTGGCGGCCCTGGCCGTTAACCCTGAGGCACCTATACCATGATGAAAAACCAACTTGCCGGCTTGATGAAACAGGCCCAGGCGATGCAGGACAACCTGAAAAAGGCGCAGGATGAGCTGGCCACGATCGAGGTCACCGGAGAGTCCGGCGCCGGCCTGGTCAAGGTGCTGATCACCTGCAAACACGATGTCAAGCGCGTCACGATCGACCCCAGCCTGCTGGCCGACGACAAGGACATGCTGGAAGACCTGGTGGCCGCTGCGTTCAACGACGCGGTGCGCCGCATCGAGGCCACCACGGCCGAGAAGATGGGCAAGCTCAGTGCCGGCATGCCGCAGATCCCGGGCATGAAGTTTCCGTTCTGACGCGCGCTTTGGCCCGCGTTTTTGTCCGCGTTTTTGTCCGGTGAGCGAGCGCTGCCTCGAAACCCTGATCGACGCGCTGCGCCGCTTGCCCGGCGTGGGCGTCAAATCGGCGCAGCGCATGGCCTACCACCTGCTGCAGCACGACCGCGACGGCGCACGGCAGCTTGCGCTGGCGCTGCAATCGGCCTGCGCAGCGGTGCAGCACTGCACACGCTGCCATACCTTCACCGAGGCCAGCGTCTGTGCCACCTGCAGTGATCCGGCGCGGGATGCCCAGCAGTTGCTGGTGGTCGAGACACCGGCCGACCAGGCTGCGATGGAGCGCAGTGGCAGTTACCGGGGCCTGTACTTTGTGCTGATGGGGCGCCTGTCGCCGCTGGACGGCATTGGCCTGGCCGACATCGGTGTGCACCCGTTGCTGGCGCGGGCCCAGGACGGCGCGGTGCAGGAGGTGATCCTGGCCACCGGTTTTTCAGCCGAAGGCGAGGCCACCGCCCATGTGCTGGCGCAGGCCTTGAGGCTGCTCAAATCCGACAATGGCGAGCCGCTGCAAGTGACCCGGCTGGCGCGTGGTGTGCCGGTGGGCAGTGAGCTGGAGTATGTGGACTTGTCGACGCTGGCGCATGCGTTGAGCGACCGGCGCTGAAAGCCCGCCGCTCGCCGTCCCCGGCGTTTGAGGATCAGCCCCGCGCCACCCGTGTGCGGCCACTGCTGCGCTTTGCCAGGCTTTGCTTGCCGCCACCCTTGACAGTGGCCATGCGCAGGCTGTGCATGCCGCCGCGCACTGGCACCATCACCACCACCGCCTGGCCCGGCTTGAAGCGGGCCGCCGCGGTGGTTTGGTTCCATGCCGCCACCTGCACCGCGCTGAGCCGGTAGCGCTTGGCCACGGCCGCCACCGAATCACCCTTCTTGCCCACCTTGAAGCTGACCCGGCGTGCCGGCGGCAGATCAGGGGCCAAGGCCAGCATCGCATGGTCGGCCACATGCTCGGTCACATCGGCCGTGCGCTGCGCGCTGCGCGGCACCAGCAAGGTGGAGCCGGCCTTCACCAGCATGCCTTTGGGGATGTTGTTGACCTCGCGCAAGCGCTGCTCGTCCATGCCCACCTGCTGCGCCACCGCTGCCGGTTTGAGCGTCTTGGGCGCCACCCAGGCGGTCCAGGTGGCCAGCGTGCCCCGGTGTTGGATGATTGCATGCACAAAGCGGTTGGCGCTGTCATAGGGCAGCAGCACTTGCGGTGTGCCGGCGGCCAGGATCACCGGCTTGTTCATCTGCGGGTTGAGCTGTTTGAACTCGTCCAGCGGCAGGCCGGCCAGCCGGGCAGCGATGTCAACATCGATGTCGCGGTCGATCGCCACCGAGATGAAGTACGGATGGTTGCGCAGCGTGGGCAGGGTCAGCGCAAACGCCTCGGGCCGCAGCACGATGTTTTTCACCGCCTGCAGCTTGGGGTAATAGTTGCGCGTCTCGTCCGGCATCGTCAGGCTGGCGTAATCGGTGGCCAGGCCGGCGCGCTGGTTGCGCGTGATCGCGCGCTGCACGCTGCCCTGGCCCCAGTTGTACGCGGCCAGGGCCAACTGCCAATCGCCGAACAGGCCGTGCAGGGTTTGCAGGTAATCCAGTGCGGCGCGGGTGGAGGCCAGCACATCGCGCCGGTCGTCCCGAAAGACGTTTTGGCGCAGTGAAAAATCACGCCCGGTGGCCGGCACAAACTGCCACATGCCCGAGGCCTTGGCGCTGGACATGGCCTGCGGGTTGAACGCACTTTCGATGAACGGCAGCAGCGCCAGCTCGGTGGGCAGGCCACGCTTGTTGACCTCTTCGACGATGTGGAACAGGTAGCGGCCCCCACGCTCGGTCATGCGTTGCACATAGTCGGGCTTGCTGGCGTACCACTGCTCCCATTTGCGCACCAGCTCGTTGTCCAGGTCGGGCACCGCCACGCCCTGGCGCACCCGCGCCCACAGGTCGGTCTGCGCGGCGGCGGCGTCCAGGTTCAGGCGCTCGGTGGGGCGCAATGGGTCGGTGGCGATCAGCACTGGCTCGGGCTGGGCCTGGGCTGGCTGAATGGCAACCTGCGTCGGCGCTGCGACCGGGCTGGGGGCCAGCAGCGGGCCGGCCTCGGCGCGCACCGGGGGTTGGGGTGTGGGCGGCAACTGTCCGGTCAGGGTTGGCGGCGGTGCGCTGGCACAAGCGGCCAAGGTGGCGCTGGTGATCAGCAGCGCCAACCGGGTGAAGACCAAAGTGAGGCGCCGGGCCGGGGGAGTGGTCATCTGAAGTTGTTCTTCCATTCACGCAACGCGCCCAGCACCACCGCGCCATCGGCGTTGGCGGCACCGTGCATCGTTGCACTGCGGATCACGGCGGCGGCGTCGCAGCGCATGAAGGGGTTGATCGCCAATTCACGCGCGATGGTTGACGGCAAAGTAGGCTGGCCTGCGGCACGCAAGGCGCGGCTGCTGGCAATGGCTGCAGCGATGTCGGCATTGGCCGGCTCTACTGCCGCCGCAAAACGCAGGTTGGACTCGGTGTACTCATGCGCGCAGCAGACACGGGTGTTGCCCGGCAGTGCAGCCAGCCGTGACAAGGATTGGTGCATCTGCGCTGGCGTGCCTTCAAACAAGCGGCCACAACCGGCTGAGAACAAGGTGTCGCCGCAGAACAGGATGGGTGCGTTGTTGTCACCCGCCGGCCGGTGCACATAAGCGATGTGCCCGGCGGTATGGCCGGGCACATCGATGACTTCAAAATCCAGCCCCAGCACGCTGACCGTATCGCCATGGTCCAGCGGCTTGAAGGGCGGTGGGATCAGCTCGTGTGCCGGGCCGTAGACCAAGCCCTGCAGCAGCGGCCGCAAACCGCCCAAGCCGCCGACATGATCGGGGTGGTGGTGCGTCACTAGAATGGCCGCCAGCACCAGCCCTTGGGTTTGAAGCGCGGCCTGCACCGGCGCCGCATCACCCGGATCGACGACGATGGCTTGGTGACCATCGTGCAGCAGCCAGATGTAGTTGTCGGAGAAGGCGGGCAGGGCTTGTAGTTTCATCATGCGCAATCCATCGATTATAGAGTTGGCCCACTGGCTGCAAAGCCCACCCGGCCGCTATCTGCTGGCCTGGGAGCAAGCCCAGTTGGATCGCACGGTGACCGACATCTTCGGCTTCCATGCGCTGCAGCTTGGGCTGGTGGAGTTGGAGGCCTTGCGTGCCAACCGCATGCCGCACCGCTGGGTGGCCAGCGAATCGCTGCGCGAGCCGCAGCCGCTGGCGCTGCCGGCACTGGACGAGGCCTTGTCCAGCCTGCTGCCGATGCCGATTGGCCAGGCCTTGATCTGCGATTTTGATGCACTGCCATTCCCCAGCCAAAGCCTGGACCTGGTGGTGCTGCCGCATGCGCTGGAGCTGGCACGTGATCCACACGACACCTTGCGCGAGGTGGAGCGGGTGCTGCGGCCCGAGGGCCGGGTGGTGATCGTCGGCTTCAATCCCGCCAGCCTGTGGGGCTTGCGCCAAAGCGCCGGCCGGCTGCGCCAGCGCCTGGGCGGCAGTGCACCGCTGTACCTGCCCAGTGCCGGGGGTTTGATCGGTTATGGCCGGGTGCGCGATTGGCTGCGGCTGCTGGGTTTTGAAGTGGAGCGTGGCCGCTTCGGCTGCTGGCGGCCGCCGCTGCGCTCCGAGCGTGGCCTGGCGCGGCTGGGCTGGCTGGAAGCGGCCGGTGAGCGCGGCTGGCCAGTGCTGGGCGCGGTGTATTTGGTGGAGGCCGTCAAGCGGGTGCGAGGCATGCGGCTGGTGGGCTTGGCGCGGCGCCTCAAGGCTGCGCCGCAGGCGGCACCGGCGGTGGTGGCGCGTATCGTCAAACAACCGGTCAACCACCCGGAAGCCTTTGAACAATCGAACAACAGGATGGATGCATGAACGACGACGTGGTGGCGCCGGTGGTGATCTACACCGACGGTGCCTGCAAGGGCAACCCCGGACCAGGTGGCTGGGGTGCCTGGCTGCGCTGGGGTGGGCACGAAAAAGAGCTATTCGGCGGCGAGCCCTTGACCACCAACAACCGCATGGAGTTGACAGCGGTGATCGAATCGCTGGCCCAGTTGAAGCGCCGCACACCGGTGGCGGTGTACACCGACAGCGCGTATGTGAAGGACGGCATCACGACGTGGATTCACGGCTGGAAAAAACGCGGCTGGCGCACTGCCGATGGCAAGCCGGTGAAAAACATCGAGCTGTGGCAGAAGCTGGACGGCCTGGTGGCCCAGCACAGCGTGCGGTGGCATTGGGTCAAGGGCCATGCTGGCGACCCGGGCAACGAGCGCGCCGATGCGCTGGCCAACAAGGGTGTTGACTCGCTGCGCAACGGGCGCTGAGACCTGTGCTGACCAACAAGCTGCAGGCGGTGATTGACAACGCGCCCGATCTGCCCGGTTATCCGGCCGTTGACACGCTGTACCCGTTCGGCTTCGGCCTGCGCTACTGACGGCAGCGCCGCTGGCTACCGGGTATCCGCCCCAAGCGCGGGGCCACCAACAGACCGTTACATTGCAAAGCGTGTTGGTTGGGTGGCTCGATGAAGACTTTGCACATTGCACTGGTGGGCGTGGGATTGGTGGCGGCGCTGGGTGCGGCGTGGTGGGTGCAGAACCGGCCGGCCGCTGGGCTGGCTGCCGGTGACGCTGCGTTTGCCCAGGCTGCAGCCGGGCCTGCATCGGCTGCGCGTGGGGGGGCGGGTGCCTCTGGTGTGGGTGGCGCGGGTGGCGCCGGCAGCCCCGGCGGCCCGGTGGCGGTGGAGGTGGGCAAGGTCACCCGCATGCGGCTGGAGGACGATGCCCAGGCGGTGGGCACGGTGCGCTCCAACCAGGGCGTGATGCTGCGGCCGGAGGTCAGCGGGCGCATCGTCAAACTGGGTTTTGCCGACGGTGCACGGGTCAAGCGTGGCCAGTTGCTGGTGCAGTTGGACGACACTTTGCAGCAAGCGCAACTGCGCCAGGCCGAGGCCCAGTCCGGCATTGCCCGCACCAACCTGCAGCGCAGCCGCGAGTTGGTTGCGCAGAACTTTGTCAGCCAAAGCGCGGTGGACCAAAACGCTGCTGCGCTGGAAGTCACCTTGGCCCAGGTGGCGCTGGCCCAGGCCCAGCTTGAGCGCATGCGGGTGCTGGCGCCGTTTGACGGCATGGCCGGCATCCGCAATGTCAGCATCGGCGATTACGTGAAAGACGGTGCCGACCTGGTCAATGTCGAAGACAGCTCGTCGGTGTGGATCGATTTCCGCTTGCCCGAGCGCCATCTGGGCCAGTTGGCACCCGGCCAGGGTGTGGTGGTGTCGCTGGATGCGATGCCGGGCCGCCGCTTCCAGGCCAAGGTGGGCGCGCTGGATTCGCAGCTCGATGCCAATGGCCGCTCGGTGCTGGTGCGGGCCCGTCTGGCCAATGCCGATGGCGCTTTGCGCAGCGGCATGTTTGCGCGCGCCAGGGTGGTGTTCGAGGTGCGAGAAGCCGCGCTGGTGGTGCCCGAGGAGGCGCTGGTGCCGATGGGCGACAAGCAGTTCATCGTCAAGCTGGTCGATGGTGGCAAGGGCCCCGTGTCGCAGCGGGTGGAAGCCCGCCTGGGCCAGCGTGCCAACGGCAAGGTGGAGTTGCTGGCCGGCGTGGCCGAGGGTGATGCGGTGGTGCTGGCCGGCCAGGCGCGCTTGATGCGGGCCGATGGCCTGCCGCTGCGGGTGGTGGACATCAACCGGCAGGGTGGGCCCGGAGGCCGGGGTGGGCCGGGCCGCGCTGCATCGGCACCGGGGGGTGGTGGTGGCTCGGCACCCGCCGCCGCCGGGCCGCGCAACGGCGCATCGGCAGTTTGATGCTCCTTCCTGCTGGCAGGGGGAAGGGGCAAGGGGCTGCGGCGATTTTGTTGCTTTGCATGCAAGGGGCGAGCGCATGAAACTGTCTGAAGTGGCGATCCGCCGCCCGGTGTTTGCCACCGTGCTGTCGCTGATGATCGTGCTGCTGGGCGCGGTGTCGTTCAACAAGCTGGCGGTGCGTGAATACCCACGCATCGACGAGCCGGTGGTCAATGTCTCGACCAGGCTGATCGGTGCCTCGTCCGAGGTGATTGAGTCGCAGGTGACCAAGCCGCTGGAGGATTCGATTGCCGGCATCGACGGCATCGAGATACTCACGTCGATCTCGCGCGGTGAGCAAAGCCAGATCACCGCACGCTTCAAGCTCAGCAAAGACCCGGATTCCGCTGCAGCCGACGTGCGCGACCGGGTGTCGCGGGTGCGGGCCCGCCTGCCCGAGGCGATCGACGAGCCGGTGATCGCCAAGGTGGAGGCCGATGCCTTTCCGGTGATCTGGCTGGTGTTTGCCAGCGAAACGATGAACGCGCTGCAGATCACCGATGTGGTCAGCCGCATCGTCAAACCGCGGCTGCAAACCGTGCCCGGTGTGGCCGATGTGCAGGTCAACGGCGACCGCAAATATGCAATGCGCATCTGGCTGGACCCGGACCGCCTGGCCAGCTACCGGCTGACGGTGCAGGATGTGGAGGACGCCTTGCGCCGGCAAAACCTGGAGGTGCCGGCCGGCCGCATCGAAAGCCAGCAGCGTGAGTTCAACGTCACCGCCCGTACCGACCTGAACACTGAAGCCCAGTTTGGCGAGGTGGCGCTAAAGCAGTCCAGCGGCTTCACGGTGCGGCTGAAAGACGTGGCCCGCATCGAGCAGGCGCCCGCCAGCGAGCGCTCTTTGGTGCGCTTCAACGGCAAGCCGGCGGTCAGCGTGGGTGTGATCCGCAATGCCACGGCCAACCCGCTGGACATCTCGGCCGGCACCCGCGAGGTGATGCCACGCATCCAGCAAGACCTGCCACCCGGGCTGACGGTGCAGGTGGCCAACGACAACTCGGTGTTCATCGAGCGCTCGGTGCAATCGGTGTACCGCACGATTACCGAGTCGGTGGCGCTGGTTGCGCTGGTGGTGTTTGTGTTCTTGCGCACCTTGCGCGCCTCGGTGATCCCGCTGGTGACAATCCCCGTGAGTCTGGTCGGCACCTTCTCGCTGATGGCGCTGGCCGGTTTCACGATCAATACGCTGACCTTGTTGTCGCTGGTGCTGGCGATCGGCCTGGTGGTGGACGATGCGATCGTGGTGCTGGAAAACATCTTCCGCCACATCGAAGAAGGCCTGCCGCCGTTCCAGGCCGCGCTGAAAGGCGCGCAGGACCGGCATCTCCTCCTTGAGCGCCGTCGCCAGGGTGAGCGGATTGGCGGTCGCCTGCTTGATCAGGCAGACGGACACCGCCGGCTTGCCGTTGAAGCGCGACATGCTGCGCTCGTCGGCCGGCG
>JANOBL010001022.1:0-3653 GCA_031411635.1 Betaproteobacteria bacterium | reverse complement strand
TGGTGGAGGCGATGAACAAGGGCTTTGTCGTCGACAGCAAGGGCCTGGCCGCGCCGATCAGCTACACGCCCAGCAACCACGCCGGCCCGACGGTGCTGAAGATGTTTGGCTACGACTACAGCAACAACACCTTCAAACACTTCGGCCAGTACAGCGACTACCAGAAGTACACCGCCAAGTAAGCCGGCCGGCGGCGCACAAGGACCACCATGCTTGCACAAGTTCTCTTCAGCGGTCTCGCGTTGGGCAGCATCTATGGCCTGGTGGCGTTGGGCTTAGCCATCGTCTTCAAGGCCACCGAGGTGTTCAACTTCGCGCAGGGCATGTTCGTGGTCTGCGGGGCTTTCTTCGCCGTCACCGCGATCACCTTGCTGCAACTGCCGTTCCCGGTGGCGGTGCTGTTCATCATCGGCGCTGCCGCGCTGCTGGGCGTGACGATCCACGTGCTGCTGATCCAGCCGCTGGCGGGGCGGCCGATGCTGTCGGTGATCATGCTGACGATTGCGCTGTCGATCGTGATGCGGGCGGTGATCGAGATCCTGTTCGGCCCGCAGGGCCGCAACCTGGCAACACCGCTGCCGACCGGCATCTTCCTGATCGGCGATGTGCGCATCTCGCAGCTTCACCTGACCGCGGCGCTGGTGAGCTGGGCCTGCATGGCGGGTTTCGGCGCCTTCTTCAAGTTCACTTCGGTGGGTCTGCTGATGCGCGCCACCGCCGACAGCCACGAGGCCGCGGTGGTCTCCGGCATCAACGTCAACGTGATGAACCGGCTGGCCTGGGCCATCGGTTCGACCTTGGCGGCCATCGGCGGCGTCTTCCTCGGGCAGTTGCAGATCGCGTCGACCGACCTCGAGAACATCGGCCTGCTGGCGCTGCCGGCGGTGGTGATCGGTGGCATGCAGAGCATTCCCGGCGCCATCGTCGGCGGTTTGCTGGTGGGCCTGATCGAGCAGCTCGCGTCCAGCTACATCTCGCCCAAGTCCAGTGACATCCTGATCTACGGCCTGCTGCTGCTGATCCTGATGGTCCGCCCCTGGGGCCTGTTCGGCCAGCGCGAACTCGGTCGCGTCTGACGCCCCAAACACACAAGTCCACACACCATGAGCACTCAAACCCTCGGCCTTGCCGGGCAGCCGGCAGCACGCTGGCAGCCCTGGCGCTGGGTCTGGATCGCCGTCGCCATCGCGCTGCTGTGCTACCTGCCAGTGCTGCTGACCGACCGCACGCTGTTCGGCGTGCGCCTGTCCAACATGACCCTGCTGAACCTGGGCCTGACGCAGGTGAACCTGATGCTGATCGCGATGCTGGGTGCGCTGTCGCTGAACTACCTGACCGGCTGCGCCGGGCTGATCTCGATCGGCCATGCCGCCTTCTACGCGGTTGGCGCGATGACGGCGGCCATCACTGGCACGCAGTGGGGCTGGCCGTTCCCGCTGGTGCTGGTGGCGGCGGCGGTCACCGGCGCGCTGGCCGGGGTGCTGGCCGGGCTGCCATCACTGCGGGTGCGCGGGCTGTACTTCGTGCTGTCCACCTTTGCGGTGCACTACATCGTGGTGTTTCTCTTTCTCGAGTACCAGTTCCGTTTTTTCGACGTGGTCGGCGTGCCGTACAAGCCGGCGACGCTGGGCCCGGTGGAGCTGAGCACGCCGATGCGCTGGTACTTCTTCCTGGTGCCGGTCGTGGCGCTGGTCTTCTGGGGCTTGCGCAATACGATGCGCACCCGCGAAGGCCGCGCGATGATGGCCATGTGCGATCACGAACTGGCCACCACCGCGGTCGGCGTCGATGTGCGCTTTCTGCGGCTGAAGGCCTTTGCCTTCAGCTCGGCAATCGCCAGCGTTGCCGGCGCGTTGTACGCCTACTACCTGACCAACGTCACCTCGGAGGCCTTTGGCATCCACTTCGCGATCCAGTTCATCGCGATGATCATCATCGGCGGCATGGGCTCGCTGAAGGGCTCGCTGGTGGGCGCCGCGCTGTGGCTGCTGCTGCCGTCCATCATCACCGGCTTCGCCTCGCAGGCCGGTGGCTCCACCGGCATCGTGCGTGTGCTGCTGGTCGATAACAAGGCGCAGTTGGTGCAGGTCATCTTCGGGATGATGGTGATCCTGCTGCTGATCTTTGCGCCCGAGGGCATTGCCGGCATCGGGCGCCGCTTGCGCAACCGCATGTCTGTGTCCAGGATTTCTGCGTCCGGGAGCCAATGATGGGCCAACTGCTGGAAGTTAGAGGCCTCAGCGCCGGCTACTCCCGCAAGGGGTTGGCGCTGGAGGATGTCAGCCTGTCGGTGCCGGCCGGCAGCATCGTTGCGCTGCTCGGTGCCAACGGTGCCGGCAAGACGACGCTGATCCGTGCCATCACCGGGTTGCTGGGCCTGCACCACGGCCATGTCACACAAGGCCAGGTCGCCTTCGATGGCCGTGAGATCCTGGGCCAGCCTTCGCACCGCCTGGTCAAGCTGGGCATGACGCTGGTGCCCGAAGGCCGGCTGATCTTCAAACAGCTCACGGTCGAGGAGAACCTCAACGTCGGCGCGGCGATCCTGCCGCGTGCTGCAGTGCGCGAGCGTTTGGACGCCGTATATGCGCTGTTCCCGCGGTTGCTGGAGCGGCGCCAGCAGGCGGCGGGCTGGATGTCGGGTGGCGAGCAGCAGATGCTGGCCATCGGCCGTGCACTGGTGTCCGGGCCGCGGCTGATCCTGATCGACGAACTCTCGCTGGGCCTGGCGCCGCTGATCGTGCTGTCGATCTACAAACAGCTCAAGATCGTCGGCGAGACACTCGGCACCGCGATGCTGATCGTCGAGCAGAACGCCAAGCTCGCGCTGGAGTTTGCGTCCGAGGCCTTCATCCTCGACCGTGGCCGCATCGTGCTGTCCGGCCCCGCGGCCGAGGTGGCGGCCAGCGAGCTGATGCACGAGTCCTACCTGGGCGCCAAGCGCGCCGCGGCGTAAACCGAAGAAACATCACCATGACCACCCCGCTGCTCGAAGTCTCTTCGCTGCTGATGCGCTTCCAGGGCATCACCGCGCTGGACAATGTCTCGTTCACGATGGAGAGCGGCTCGATCACGTCGCTGATCGGCCCCAACGGCGCCGGCAAGACCACGATGTTCAACTGCGTCACCGGCATGTACCGGGCCACCAGCGGCACGGTGGCCTTCGACGGCACGGCGATCACCGGCGAGGCCGCGCACCAGATCTCGCGCCACGGCATCGCCCGCACGTTCCAGAACCTGGCGCTGTTCGGCGGCCTCACGGTGCTGGACAACCTGCTGGTGGGCACCTACCGCCAGGGCACGACCGGCCTGCTGCAGGGCGCCTTGCTGACGCCCAAGGCGCGTGCCGAGCAGCGCAACGCGGTGGCGATGGCGATGGAGGTGCTGGAATTCCTGGGCATGCCCGAGACCGCCGACCTGCTGCCGGGCGAGATGTCCTACGGCCGGCAGAAGCAGGTGGAATTCGCGCGTGCGCTGATGCAAAAGGCGCGGCTGGTGCTGCTGGACGAGCCTATGGCTGGCATGAGCGCGGCCGAGAAAAGCGCAATGACGGCGCTGATCCAGCGTGCGCGGCAGAAGTACGGCATGAGCTTTCTGATCGTCGAGCACGACATCCCGGTCATCATGGACATCTCCGACAAGATCGTCGTGCT
>JANOBL010001021.1:0-1918 GCA_031411635.1 Betaproteobacteria bacterium | reverse complement strand
AGGTTGGCCAGCCCGCCGTGCTCGGCCAGGTGGCGCGCCAGGATGTCCTGGATCGATGCCGAGGTAAAAAAGTACTCCTGGCGCAGCCGCAGCTCCCGCCCGGCCGGGGTGCTGTCGTTGGGGTAGTGAACCCAGGAGATGTTCTCGAACTCGTTCTTGAACTCGGCGGCACGCGCGTAATCGCCCGAGTTGAAGGCATGCAGGTCGATGTGGGCCGGCGCGGCGGCCTTCCACAAGCGCAAGGTGCTGACCCGCTCGGTGCCGTGGCCAGGCACCACATGGTCGTAGGCCTTGGCGTTGACCGCAGCGGCATGGCGCCAGACTGGCACGGCTTCCTTGGAAAAAACAGGCGATTCAGAGCGCTCCACCCAGCCGCCAAAGTACACCGGGTAGTGCACGCCCTGGCGCGGAAACTCCCAGGGTGTGCCGTCTTCCAGCCACGGGTCCGGGTGCTCGATCTGGCGCCCGGCCTGGATGCTTTGCGCGAACATGCCGAACTCGTAGCGGATACCGTAGCCGTAGCTCGGCAAGCCCACGCTGGCCATCGAGTCCAGAAAACACGCGGCCAACCGGCCCAGGCCGCCGTTGCCCAGCGCGGCATCGGGCTCGTTGGCGCGGATGTCTTCCAAGGTGCGGGCATGGCGGCCCATGCTGCCGGCGGCGGCGCTGTCCAGGTCCAGCGCGGCCAGCGCATTGCCCAGGCTGCGGCCGATCAAAAACTCCATCGACAGGTAATACACCCGGCGTGTCTTGGCGCTGCGGTCGGCGGCCTCGCCGGCCACCCAGCGGCGCGACAGCTCGGCACGCGCCACTTGCGAGACGGCGCTCATCAGCTCGGACCCACCGGCCTCGGCCGGGGCCACGCCCACGGTGTGCAGCAAATGCCGCTCAACACGGGCAGCCAGGGAGTCGTTGGTGGCGGGGGCCGTGGTGGCCGGCGTGGGTTTGTTGCTCATGGGGGTGTCCGGTTGGCAGGGTGGCGCAAAACGTCCAGTTCCTGGGTTGCCCCAGGGAGGGTGCGCTGTGGCAGCATTATTCATGCCGTGGTGGCTTCGAAACCGGGTCCAGCCATGGCACCATGCATCTTGAAACCACGTTGTTGCTCGCAGCCGGTGCGGGCGATGAGACGGTGGACGGTGGAGACAAGCCCATGCCCAACAGTGAACTCGCGTCCAGTTTTGACCTGCCAAAACGCGCCGTGGCGCTGGTGCTGGCCGGCGGCCGAGGCAGCCGGCTGAAAGACCTGACCGACAGCCGCGCCAAGCCGGCGGTGTACTTTGGCGGCAAGTTCCGCATCGTCGATTTTGCGTTGAGCAACTGCCTCAATTCGGGTATCCGGCGCATCGGCGTGATCACCCAGTACAAAAGCCACAGCCTGTTGCGCCATCTGCAGCGTGGCTGGGCGTTTCTCAAATCCGAGATGAACGAGTTTGTCGATCTGCTGCCGGCGCAGCAGCGGGTGGACGAAGAAAGCTGGTACCGCGGCACCGCCGACGCGGTGTACCAGAACCAGGACATCCTGGCCGCTTACGGTGCCGATTACATCGTGGTGCTGGCGGGCGACCACATCTACAAGATGAACTACGCACTGATGCTGGCCGACCATGTGGCGCAAGGGCGTGCCTGCACCGTGGGCTGCATCGAGGTGGACCGCGCCGAGGCCAGTGCGTTTGGCGTGATGGCGATCGACGACAAGCGCCGCATCATCGAGTTTGTCGAAAAGCCCGCCGACCCACCGGCGATGCCAAACAAGCCCGAGCGCAGCCTGGCCAGCATGGGTATCTACATCTTCAATGCCAAGTACCTGTACCGCGAGTTGGAGCGGGACATGGCGGACCCTGACTCCAGCCACGACTTCGGCAAGGACATCATCCCCAAGGCCGTCAAGGCCGGTGAAGCCACGGCGCATCCGTTCGAA
>JANOBL010001020.1:0-3544 GCA_031411635.1 Betaproteobacteria bacterium | reverse complement strand
CGCGATCGAGCGCCACACCGGCCGCACAGCGCAGAAAGTAATGATGGATCTGCAGCCGGGTGATGTGCCGGCCACCTATGCCGATGTGTCGGCGTTGGCGCAGTGGACCGGATTCCGGCCGGCCACGCCGATTGACGATGGTGTGGGCCGGTTTGTGGCCTGGTACCGGGACTACTTCAAGGTTTGAGATTACAGCCCGCCAAACCAGCGGCGTAGAAGTGCGGGTTCTCGAAACCTGGCTTGCCATAGCCCAGCGGCTGGCTGCCATCGATGTTGAACACCTGCCCACCGGCCGCCGCCAGCACCGCGTGGCCGGCGGCGATGTCCCACTCCATCGTGCGGCCGTGGCGCGGGTACAGATCAGCCTCGCCTGCGGCCAGCAGGCACAGCTTCAGCGATGAGCCCGCATTGATGAGTCTGGCCACCTGGCGGCCGGCCAGAAAGGCGTCCAGCGCGGCAGCATCCCCATGGGATCGGCTTGCCAGCACGGTCAAGCCCTCGCTGGGCACGGCACGGCAGCCGATGGCACGGCGCCCCTGGTCATCGTCCACCCAGGCACCGTGGCCTGCGGCACCGGCATATAGCCGCCCTGCGGGCCCACCGATGGCCGGCGCCAGCACCACGCCCAGCACCGGCACGCCATGCTCGATCAGCGCGATGTTGACGGTGAACTCGCCATTGCGACCGACGAACTCCCGGGTGCCGTCCAGCGGATCGACCAGCCAGAAGCGCCCGCCCGACACATCGGGCAGCCGCCCAGCGGCCACCGCTTCTTCGGCCACCACCGGGGTGTCGGGTGTCAGCCGGGCCAGGCCGGCCAGGATCAGCGCCTCGGCACGCTCGTCGGCCTCGGTCACCGGCGAGGCGTCGTGCTTGCCGCGCACCGAGAAGTCGGTGGCGTAGACCGCCATCACCACTTGGCCCGCGTCGCGCGCCAGTCGGGCCAAAGCTTCGAGCAATTCAGCACTGTTCATCCAGGTCTCCCAGGCCAGGGGGGTGGCCAAACCAATCACCATAAGGTACCGTACATTAAATATTTAATGTGCTTGATTTTTGTCTACGCCAGCCGATACAGCATCGCATGGGCCCAGATTCTTCAGCGCCGCCGGTGATCAACAGCACTGCAGTCCGCCGTGCGGTGGAGATGCGCCTGGCCGGCAGCACGCTGCAGCAGATCCGCCAGCACACCGGCCTGAGTGCACCCACGGTGATCGGCGCCTACAAGCGCTTCTTGAGCGGCGGTTGGCATGGCGTGGCGCCCGCACCGCGTGGCAGGCGCCCGGGCCAGGGCGGTGTGCTGTCGCCCGAGGACGAAGCCTGGCTGCTGCAAGCGGTAACCAGCGCCGGCCCGGCACAACTGGGCCTGCCCGAAACGCTGTGGACCCGCGAAGCCGTGGCCCAGTTGGTGCAGCAGCGCATCGGCGCCTCGCCCGGCGAGCGTGCATTGGCGCGCTGGCTGCACCGCGCCGGACTGGCGCTGCCCCGGATGGTGGACCAGGCGGCGCCAGGCAGCGGGCTGGCTGCGTGGCGCCAATCGACCTTGCCCGGCCTGGCCCGGGAGGCCCGCCTGCAGCAGGCCCAATTGGTGTGGCTGGGTCAGACGACGGTGCAAACGCCCACCGGCCGCCGCCGCCTGCTGCTGGCCCAGGCGCTGCGTGGTGGCACGGCCTGGTGGCCCCTGGCTGCTGGCCAAGCGCACTGTGTCACGGCCTACACCGACTTCCTGGACCGCCTGGCCACCACCTGGCCGGCCCAGCGCCACATACTGCTGCATGGCATACCGCCGGCCCATCCGGCGCTGCAAAGCTGGCTGGCACGCCATCCCGCGCACCGGCTGATGGCCTGCCCGGCCGGCCCAAGCGCTGCGCCGCCGGCCCCGCCGCCCATCCCGCCGTCCATGGCGCCTGCGGCTGATCGCACATCCCCTGTTCTCCCAAGACTGACCAAAGGCCCACAGCCCATGAGACTGACCCATTTGCAACGGCTGGAAGCCGAGAGCATCCACATCCTGCGCGAGGTGGTGGCCGAGTGCGAGCGCCCGGTGATGCTGTATTCCATCGGCAAGGATTCGGCCACCATGCTGCACCTGGCAAAAAAGGCGTTTTACCCCGCGCCGCCGCCGTTTCCGCTGCTGCATGTGGACACCACATGGAAGTTTCGCGACATGTACGCGATGCGCGAAAGCACCGCGCGCGACGCCGGCATGCCGCTGCTGGTTTGGCACAACCCCGAGGCCAAGGCGATGGGCATCAATCCGTTTGACCACGGCTCGCAGATCCACACCGACATGTGGAAGACCCAGGGCCTGAAGCAGGCGCTGGACCACCACGGCTTCGTTGCGGCCTTTGGCGGCGCGCGCCGCGACGAGGAAAAAAGCCGCGCCAAGGAGCGGGTGTTCAGCTTCCGCAGCGACCAGCACCGCTGGGATCCCAAAGCCCAGCGCCCCGAGCTGTGGAGCTTGTACAACGCGCGCAAACGCAGCGGTGAATCGATCCGCGTGTTTCCGATCTCCAACTGGACCGAGTTGGACATCTGGCAATACATCTACCTGGAAAACATCCCCATCGTGCCGCTGTACTACGCCAAGCAGCGGCCGGTGGTGGAGCGCAACGGCACGCTGTTGATGGTCGACGACGAGCGTTTCAAGCTCGAGCCCGACGAGGTGCCGGTGATGCGCAAGGTGCGCTTTCGCACGCTGGGCTGCTACCCGCTGTCGGGTGCCATCGAGAGCGAGGCCGACACCTTGCCGGCCATCATCCAGGAGATGCTGCTGGCCCGCACCAGCGAGCGCCAGGGCCGGATGATCGACCACGACCAGAGCGCGTCGATGGAGAAGAAGAAACAGGAAGGGTACTTTTAGGCCCCCACGCTCCCTACCGGTCGCTGCCCCCCAAGGGGGCTCTTGCAGCGGCCCGGCAAAGCCGGCTCCGCGCAAGCGGCTTGGCTGGCACGCCCCCCACATCACCAGGATTTGCCATGGCGCACGTTTCAGATCTCATCGGCACCGACATCGCCGCCTACCTGCAGCAGCACGAGCAAAAAAGCCTGCTGCGCTTCATCACCTGCGGCAGCGTGGACGATGGCAAGAGCACCTTGATCGGCCGCTTGCTGTTTGACGCCAAGATGCTGTTCGAGGACCAGTTGGCGGCGATAGCGGCCGACAGCAAGAAGTGGGGCACGCAGGGCGGCGACATCGACTTTGCGCTGCTGGTTGACGGCCTGGCCGCCGAGCGCGAACAGGGCATCACGATCGACGTGGCCTACCGCTACTTCAGCACCGAGCGGCGCAAGTTCATCGTCGCCGACACGCCCGGTCACGAGCAGTACACCCGCAACATGGTCACCGGTGCGTCCACCGCCGACGTGGCGGTGATCCTGATCGACGCGCGCAAGGGTGTGCTGACGCAGACCCGCCGCCACAGCTATCTGGTCCGCCTGATCGGCATCCGCCGCGTGGTGCTGGCGATCAACAAGATGGACCTGGTCGGCTACAGCCAGGCCAGCTTCAGCCGCAACGTCGACGAGTACCGCGGCTTCGCCAAAC
>JANOBL010001019.1:0-6277 GCA_031411635.1 Betaproteobacteria bacterium | reverse complement strand
TGGTTGGCCAGGTTCTTGACATCCTCGGCCGTGCCCACGGCTGCGGCCATCGGCGGCATCATGCCGGTGCGGCCTTCGGTGATGGTCTTCGCGATGTACTCTGGCCCACTGCCGCCCAGCCAGTCGCTGTCGGTCAGGTTGGGGAAGCCCTTGCTGCCCTGGGCATCCGCGCCATGGCACAGCGCACAGTTGTTGACAAACAGACGCTCGCCAATGCCCATCGCCTGGGCATCCCGGGCCAGCTCGGCGGCCGGCATCGCGGTGAACTTGGCATACACCGGCGCCATCGTGGCGTGGGCCGCCGCCTGCTCGTCTTCCCACTGGCCGGTGCTGGTCCATTTCAAGCTGCCGGGGTGCACGCCCAGGCCCGGAAACAGCGTCAAGTAAACCGCCGCAAACACCACGGTGATGACAAACAGCCACATCCACCAGCGTGGCAGTGGGTTGTTCATCTCGCGCAGGTCTTCATCCCAGACATGGCCGGTGGTGTTGTCGCTGGCCATCACCCGGCGCCGGCTGGCCACCAGCAGCACAAAGACGCAGAACAGCAAGCTGGCGATGGTCAGGCCCGCCACATACCAGGCCCAGCCGCTGTTGACAAAGTCAGCCATGACGGGCTCCCGGGCTGGACGCTGCAGGCGGCTTGGCGGGCAACACGATGGGTGGGTCATCCAGCGTGTCTTCGACGAACGGCAACATCGCCGCCTCGTCAAAACCGGCCCGGCGCTTGGCGGCCAGCGCCCAGGCCACGATTGTTATGAACAGGCCCAACATCAGCAGCGTGGCCAGGCTGCGCAGCAGGTTGACATCCATGGTGTTCTCTGGGTTTTGCGGAGGGTTGGCGGTCTATTTGCGGGCCGTGCCCATCACCTGCAGATAGGCAATCACCGCCTGCAACTCAGTCTTGCCCCGGACCTCGTCGCCGGCCTGGCTGATCTGTTCGTCGGTGTAGGGCACACCCACGCTGCGCAAGGCCTTCATCTTGGGCGCCTGGTCGGCCGGGTCCAGCAGACCGGTGGCCAGCCAGGGGTAGGCCGGCATGTTGCTCTCGGGCACCAAGTCGCGCGGGTTGCCCAAGTGGATGCGGTGCCACTCGTCGCTGTATTTGCCGCCCACCCGGTGCAGGTCGGGCCCGGTGCGTTTGCTGCCCCACTGAAACGGATGGTCGTAGACAAACTCGCCGGCCACCGAGTAGGCGCCGTAGCGCAGCGTCTCGGCGCGAAACGGCCGGATCATCTGCGAATGGCAGTTGTAGCAACCCTCACGCAGGTAGATGTCGCGCCCGGCGAGCTGCAATGCGGTGTACGGCTTCAGGCCCTCGATCGGCTGGGTGGTGCTGCGCTGGAAGAACAGCGGCACGATCTCCACCAGGCCGCCAAACAGCAGCGCCAGCAGGATCAGCACGATCATCAAGAAGTTGTTGGTCTCGATCTTCTCGTGACCGCCGGGTGGGTTGAGTTGCGGGTTGAGTTGCGCCATGGTGGGTTGCTTCCCGGCTCAAGCGTGGGCCAGCACCAGCGGGATGCGTGCAACCGCAGGCTTGGCGCCCTTGACCGTCATCACCACGTTCCAGGCCATGATCAACATGCCGCCCAGGTACAGCAGGCCGCCGGCCAGCCGGATCACATAGAACGGATAGGTGGCCTTGTCACTCTCGACAAAGCTGTAGACCAGGGTGCCATCGGGGTTGACAGCACGCCACATCAGGCCTTGCATCACACCGGCAACCCACATCGCAGCGATGTACAGCACGATGCCGATGGTGCAGACCCAAAAGTGCAACTCCACCGCCCGCATGCTGTGCATCTGGGCCTTGCCAAACAAGCGCGGGATCAGGTGGTACAGCGAGCCGATCGTGATCATGCCCACCCAGCCCAGTGCGCCTGAATGCACATGGCCCACCGTCCAATCGGTGTAGTGCGACAGCGCGTTGACGGTCTTGATCGACATCATCGGGCCCTCGAAGGTGGACATGCCATAAAACGAGAGCGAGACGATCAAGAACTTCAGGATCGGGTCGTCTCGCAGTTTGTGCCAGGCACCCGACAAGGTCATGATGCCGTTGATCATGCCGCCCCAGCTTGGCGCCAGCAGCACCAGCGAGAAGATCATGCCCACGCTTTGCACCCAGTCTGGCAACGCGGTGTAGTGCAAATGGTGCGGCCCGGCCCACATGTAGGTGAAGATCAGCGCCCAGAAGTGCACGATCGACAGCCGGTAGCTGTACACCGGCCGGCCGGCCTGCTTGGGGATGTAGTAGTACATCATCCCCAAAAATCCGGCCGTCAAAAAGAAGCCCACTGCGTTGTGGCCGTACCACCACTGCACCATCGCGTCTTGCACCCCGGCATAGACCGGGTAGCTCTTGGTCAGGCTGACCGGCACCACCGCGCTGTTGACGATGTGCAGCAGCGCCACCGCCAGGATGAAGGCGCCGAAGAACCAGTTGGCCACGTAGATATGGCGTATCTTGCGTTTGCCCACGGTGCCAAAGAAGACGATGGCGTAAGCCACCCACACCACGGCAATCAGCAAATCGATCGGCCACTCCAGCTCGGCGTATTCCTTGCCCTGGGTATAGCCCATCGGCAGCGAAACAGCGGCGGCCAGGATCACCAGTTGCCAGCCGATGAAAGTGAACATCGCCAGCCTTGGCATGAACAGCCGGGTCTGGCCGGTGCGCTGCACCACGTGGTAGCTGGTGGCAAACAGTGCGCAGCCGCCAAACGCAAAGATCACCGCATTGGTGTGCAACGGCCGCAGCCGGCCATAACTCAGCCACGGAACGCCAAAGTTCAGTGCCGGCCAAGCCAGTTGGGCGGCAATGAACACCCCCACCAACATGCCGACGATGCCCCACACCACGGACATCAGCGCAAAGCCGCGCACGGCGCTGTCGCTGTATTCAACGCTGTTGTCGTGGGCCATGTTGGCGGGGGTGTGGGTGCTGACCATGGGCTGCTCTTTCAGGGGCGTCATCGGAACCCCGAGTTGGATGCCATTGATTGTTCGGCTTGCAGCGGCGCTGCGCCTTGATCCGAGTCAAGCTCAGACGTTTCGTCTTGCAGTATTCGCTGGCCTTCGCGCTCGACATCGTCAAACTGGCCCCGCTGCAAGGCCCAGCCAAACAGGCCCAGGATCAGCAACACCAGGCCGGCCGAGAGGGGGATCAGCAGGTACAGGATGTCCATGGTCTGCTGTCTACGGCGCACAGGGGCGCTCAACGCGCCAGGCGCAGCGAGTTCAGGATCACCAGCAGCGAGCTGCCAGCCATGCCCAGGCCGGCCGCCCAGGGCGGCAACCAGCCCAGCAACGCGGCGGGGATGCACAGGCCGTTGTACAGCGCGGCCCAGCCCAGGTTTTGCCGCAGCACCCGCGTGGTGCGGCGCGCCAGCGTCAGGCTGAACAGCAGGTCAGCCAGCCGGCTGCTGGAGATCACCGCATCGGCCTGGGCGCGGGCCACCAGCGCGCCCTGCCCCATCGCAAAGGACACATTGGCGCGGGCCAGCACCGGCGCATCGTTGATGCCGTCACCCACCATCGCCACGCAGCAGCCACTGGCCTGCGCAGCGGCCACCTCGGCCAGCTTGCACTCGGGCGTGGCGCCGCCGATCACTGTAAAGCTGCCACGCGGCGCGGTGTTCCAACTGGCCGGCGCGGCCGGCCGGCTGTTGTGATCAAGCGCTGTCAATCGTCGACCCAGGCGGGCAGCGCGCTCGGGCCGGTCGCCCGACAACAGCACCACATCCAAGCCCTGGTCACGCAGCGCCGCCACCGTGCTGCAAGCATCGGGGCGCAGTGTTTCATCAAACTCCAGGCGTGCCAGCAAGTGGCCGTCGCAGCCTAACCAGGTGGCGACGCGTCCGTCGGTGGCTGCTGCGGTGCTGCTCGGCATTGCCTCGGCGTCGGCCACAAAAAGCGCACGTCCCAGGCGCCAAACGCGGCCTTGGTCGTCAATGGCCTGCAGGCCCTGGCCGGGGATCTCTTGCACGGCCTGCAGCACAGGCGCCACTTGCCCCACCGGGCCGTGGTCCTGCCAACCCGCCACCAGCGCCTTGGCCACCGGATGGCTGGACCAGCCCGCCAGCGCCGCTGCCAGTGCCTGCAAATCAGCGTCGCTGAAGGCACTGGCGGGCGTGCCATCGTCCAGCCGCAGCAAGCCGCTGCACTGCAGCCGCTCGTCGGTCACGGTGCCGGTCTTGTCCAGGTAGATGCGCTGCACCCGGGGCAGGGTTTCCAGCAGCGCCAGCCGCTGCAACAGCACACCCCGGCGGGCCAGCGCGCTGGTGGCCGACAGCAGTGCCGACGGCACGGCCAGCGACAGCGCACAGGGGCAGGTGACGATCAGCACCGACACGGCCACCCAGACTGCACGGGCCGGATCGATCAGGCTCCACACCGCCGCCGCACCGGCCGCCAGCACCAGCACCGCCCACAAAAACGGCCCGGCCCAGCGGTCGGCCGCCAGCACGCTGGCCGGGCGCTGGTCCATCGCGTCGCGCATCAGCGCAACAATGGCGGCCAGCCGGGTGTCGTCGCCCACACTGTCCACCCGCAGCAGCACCGGTGCGCCCAGGTTGATGCAACCTGCCACCACCGCCGCACCACAGGGTTTGGCCACCGCCACGCTTTCGCCGCTCAGCAGCGATTCATCGGCCTGGGTATCACCGGCGATCACCTGGGCATCGGCCGGAAAGGCCTGGCCCACCGGCACCCGCACGCGGTCCCCAGGCCGCAGCCGCAAGACGCTGACCACCTCCACCCGGTCTTGCGCATCCAGCCGCCAGGCGGTCTCCGGCAAACCGTCCAGCGCGGCCTCCAGCACGGCGGCCACCCGATGGCGCGCCCGCAGCGCCAGCCAGCGGGCGGCCAGCAAAAAGCTCAAGAACATCGTCAGCGAATCAAAATACACTTGGTGGCCAAACACGCCATCGGGGGCAAAGGTGGCGCCGGTGCTGGCAACAAAGGTCACCACGATGCCCAATGCCACCGGCACATCCATGCCGATGCGCCGCGCGCGCAGGCAAACCCAGGCGCCGCGCAAAAACGGACCGGCCGAGAACACCATCACCGGCAAGCTCAGCAGCCAGCTAGCCCAGTTCAGCAACTGCCGCAGGTCGGGTGCCAGCTCACCCGGCCCGGCCACGTAGCTGGGTGTGGCCAGCATCATCACCTGCATTGCGCAAAACGCGGCCACAAACAATTGCCAGATCGCCGCCCGCTGCGCCAGTTTGCGGGCTTGACGTGCGGGCTGGGCCAGATCCGGGCTGGCGTCGTAGCCGGCGGCGCGGACAGCGGCCACGATCGCGGCGGCGCTGGTGCGCTGCGGATCCCACTGCACCCGCGCCCGCTCGCCAGCGGCGCTGACGCTGGCTTGCATCACGCCGTTGACCCGGCCCAGCGCCTGCTCGATCAGCCCGGCGCAGGCCGCGCAGTGCATGCCGCCGATGCGCAATGCCGAGTCGGCCAGCCGCTGGCCGGCGGCATCGGTGGCAAAGCGGGTAAAGCGCGGCAACTCGGCCGGATCGTCCAGCACGGCCAGGCGGATGTCGGGAAAAGCGGTCATGTTGAAATGGCGCCTGTGCCGGGCCGGCAAGCAGGCGGCGCCAATCTAGTGCTTCTCCCGAGGTTCGACCATGATCCAAGTCAAGACACCGGCCATCGCCGGCAGCAAATGGCTCACTGCGACCTGCTGGGTGGCGCTGCTTTCCACCCACGGCGCCATGTCCGCCCAACCAAGCGCCCAACCAAGCGCCCAACCCAGCGTCCAACAAAGCGCCCAACAAAGCGCCGAGCAAGCGCAGCGGCTGCAAGCGATCACGCTGACCGCCGGCATGCACAACATCCGCGCCGAGTTGGCGCTGACGCCCGAGCAGCGCCAGAAAGGCCTGATGTACCGGCGCGATCTGGCCCCCCACGAGGGCATGCTGTTTGTGTTTGAAGAGCCGTCGCCGCAATGCTTCTGGATGCGCAACACACCCACAGCGCTGACGATCGCGTTTGTGGCCGACGACGGCAGTATCGTCAACCTGGCCGACATGAAGCCGTTTGACGACGCCTCGCACTGCTCCACCCGGCCGGTGCGCTATGTGCTGGAAATGAACCAGGGCTGGTTTGCCAAGCGCGGCATCAAAGCCGGTTTCAAGCTCGCAGGGCCCCCGTTCAAATCCTGAAATGAATCCCCCCCGAAGCGCCTTCGGCGCTCCCCCCCAGGGGGGCGCCGCCAATGGCCCGGCGGAGCCGGATCCACGGCGTCAGCTTGGTTCCGTTGGATGCG
>JANOBL010001018.1:0-5784 GCA_031411635.1 Betaproteobacteria bacterium | reverse complement strand
GCCAGGTCATCGAATACCAGGTCAAAGAGGAGCTGTACAACTGGCGGCCCGATGTGCGGCCGAATGTGCTGGGCAAGTTTGACGAGGGCGAAGGGGATACGTCGGGCGGCGAGTGGAGCCAGGCCAACCCCAGCAACAACTGGCTGCTGCGCGCCGCCGCCGACCTGAGCCCGGCCATCATCGCCCAGGCCATCGCCAAACGGCTGAAGAAGCTGGGCGTGCCCGGCCATATCGCCGAGCGCATGGACGCCCGGCTGAACGTGCTGCAGGCCAAGGAGCGGGCAATGGCCAGCGGCGCCACCGGCGGTGCCGATCGCCAGCCCTGGTTTTGCAGCGGCTGCCCACACAACACCAGCACCAAGGTTCCGGAAGGCTCCCGCGCGATGGCCGGCATAGGCTGCCACTTCATGGCCACCTGGATGGACCGCGAAACCATCGGCTTCACGCAGATGGGCGGCGAGGGTGTGCCCTGGGTCGGCCAGGCGGCTTTCAGCAAGCGCCCGCACATGTTTGCCAACCTGGGCGACGGCACGTTTTTCCATTCCGGCTCGCTGGCGATACGCCAGAGCATTGCGTCGGGCGTCAACGTCACCTACAAGATCCTCTACAACGACGCGGTGGCGATGACCGGCGGCCAGCCGGTGGACGGCATCCTGACCGTGCCGCAGATGACGCGCACCGTGGAGGCCGAGGGCGCCAAGCAGATCGTCATCGTCACCGACGAGCCGGAAAAGTACGCGGGCGCTGCCGGCCTGGCGCCAGGCGTGACGGTGCGGCACCGCGATGAGCTGGACAAGGTGCAGCGTGAGCTGCGTGAAGTGCCGGGCTGCACCGTGCTGATCTACGACCAGACCTGCGCCACCGAGAAACGCCGCCGCCGCAAGCGCGGCAAGCTGGTGGACCCTGCCAAGCGCGTGGTGATCAACGAACTGGTCTGCGAGGGCTGTGGGGACTGCAGCGTGCAGAGCAATTGCCTCAGCGTGGAGCCGGTGGAAACCGAGTTTGGCCGCAAACGCCGCATCAATCAGAACTCCTGCAACAAGGATTACTCCTGCACCAAGGGCTTTTGCCCCAGCTTTGTCACGGTGGAGGGTGGGCAGCTCAAAAAGCCCAAGAAGGAGTCCCGCGCCGATCCGTTCAGCCAACCGGCGATTCCGCAGCCGATGCTGCCGGTGGCGCTGGATGGTCATGGCAACGCCCGCGCCTGGGGCATCGTCGTGGCCGGTGTGGGTGGCACCGGTGTCATCACCATCGGCCAGTTGCTGGGCATGGCCGCGCACCTGGAAGGCAAGGGCGTGGTGACGCAAGACTCGGCCGGCCTGGCGCAAAAGGGCGGCGCCACCTGGAGCCACATCCAGATCGCCGACACGCCGGAACTGATCCACACCACCAAGGTGGACACCGCCAAGGCCGATCTGGTGATCGCCTGCGACGGCATCGTGGCCGCCGGCAAAGCCACCTTGTCGCTGATGCACGAAGGCAGCACGTTTGTCGCGATGAACAACCATGCCACGCCCACCGCGGCATTTGTGGTCGATCCCAACTGGCAGGCGCCCACGGCAGGCTGCGAGGCTGCGCTGGTAGCAACCGTGGGGCGTGAGCACCTGGGCTTGTTCGATGCCGAGCAGGTGGCGGTGCAATTGCTGGGCGATGCGATCTACACCAACCCCTTGCTGCTGGGCTATGCCTGGCAGAAGGGCCAGGTGCCGCTGGGCCAAGCGGCGTTGCTGCGGGCGTTTGAACTCAACGGCACGCAGATCGACAACAACAAGGCGGCGTTTGAATGGGGCCGGCGCTGCGCGCACGGTCTGGCGGCGGTGCAGGCGCTGTTCCAGGCTGCGCAGGTGATCCAGTTTGTCAAGAAGCCGTCGCTGGCCGAGATGGTGGCCAAACGGGTGGATTTTCTCACCGGCTACCAGGACGCGGCCTATGCATCAAAGTACGCGGCTTTTGTCGAGCAGGTGAAGGCCGCTGAATCGGCAATCGGCAATGTCGGCAGCACCAAGCTGACCGAAACGGTGGCGCGTTATCTGTTCAAGCTGATGGCCTACAAGGACGAGTATGAGGTGGCACGGCTGCACACCGACAAAGCCTTTACCGACAAGATCGCCGCGATGTTTGACGGTGAAATGGGCAAGGATTACAAGCTGGTGCACCACCTGGCGCCGCCGCTGCTGGCCAAGACCAATGACAAGGGCGAGCTGGTGAAACAAGCGTTTGGGCCGTGGATACGCAGCGGCTTTGCCGTGCTGGCCAAGTTGAAGGGCTTGCGCGGCGGGGCGCTGGACATCTTTGGCAAGACCGAAGAGCGCCGCAGCGAGCGTGCACTGATCACCCAGTACCAGGATTGCGTCAGCGAGCTGCTGCGTGGCCTGAACCCCGGCAACCTGGCGTTGGCGCTGGAGATTGCACGTTTGCCCGAGGACATCCGGGGCTACGGCCATGTCAAGGCCAGGCATCTTGCGACGGCGCGGCCCAAGTGGGAAAAGCTGATGGCATCGTGGCGCTCAAATGGGGTAAAAGCGGCGGCTTGACCACTGGGGAGACAACCGATGCCAGGACTGGACCCACAGCTTGCCGACGCGCTGCAGCGCGCTGCCCAACACGCGCTGCACTTCCGCAACGGGCTGGCCGAAGCGCCGCAGCGCCCCGAGTTGAGCTACGCCCAGATGCTGCAGCGCTTCTCGGCGCCGCTGCCCGAGTTGGGTCACGCCCCCGCCGAGGTGATCGACCAACTCGCCCACCTGGCCGCGCCAGGCTTGAACGCGATGGCCGGGCCGCGTTTTTTTGGCTGGGTGATCGGTGGCTCGCACCCGCTGGGCGTGGCCGCCGATTGGCTCACCGCCGCCTGGGGCCAGAACGCCGGCAACCACCTGGCCAGCCCAGCGGCGGCTGCCTGCGAGGCGGTGGCCGCCGGCTGGCTGCTGGATTTGCTGGACCTGCCGCGCCAGGCCTCGGTGGGCTTTGTCACCGGCGCCACGATGGCCAACTTTGTCTGCCTGGCGGCGGCGCGCGGTGAGCTGCTGCGCCGGGTGGGCTGGGATGCCGATGCCCAAGGCCTGTTCGGCGCGCCGGCCATCCAGGTGTTGATCGGCGACGATGCGCACACCACCGTGTTCTCGGCGTTGCAGTTTCTGGGCCTGGGCCACCAGCGCGTATTGCGGCTGCCCACCACCGAGGCCGGTGTGATCCAGCCCGGCGCGTTGGAGTTGGCGCTGCAAACTGCCAGCGGCCCCTTGCTGGTGATCCTGCAAGCCGGGCAGATCAACACCGGTGCGTTTGATGACTTTTCGCGTCTGATCCCGCTGGCCCAGGCCAAAGGCGCCTGGGTGCATGTGGACGGTGCGTTTGGCCTCTGGGCGCGCGCCTGCCCTGCACGCGCCGCGCTGGCCGCCGGTGTGCAGCTTGCCGACTCCTGGGCCACCGACGGCCACAAATGGCTGCAAACCCCGTACGACTGCGGCTACGCCATCGTGCGCGACGCGTTGGCCCACCAGCGCGCGATGAGCATCAGCGCCAGCTACCTGCCCACCTCGGAGGGCGAGCGCGACCCGTCGCACCTCGTGCCCGAGCTGTCGCGCCGGGCCCGCGGTTTTGCCACCTGGGCGCTGATCCAGCACTGGGGCCGGGCCGGCATTGCGTGGATGGTGGAGCGCCACTGCAGCCTGGCGCGCCAGATCGCCGCACAACTCGCCGCCGAGCCCGGGGTTGAGCTGCAGAGCGAGGTGGTGCTGAACCAGGCGGTGCTGCGTTTTGGCGCCGACCGCCCCGGCGACGAAAGTGACCACCTGACCCGCGAGACGATCAACCGGGTGCAGGCCCAGGGCCAGTGTTTTGTTGGCGGTGCCGCCTGGCGTGGGCGCTGGGTGATGCGGCTGTCGGTGATTGGCGGCGACACCCAGGCCGCCGATGCACAGCGCGCGGCCGAAGCCATCCTCAGCGCCTGGCGCGAGGTGCGTGCCGCAGCGCTTTAAGCGCGCTTGCGCGTCGCCGCACCGGCCACTGCGCCCGAGAACATCAAGTCCACCTGCTCGACCGAAAAGCGCAGGCTGATGCCGCCCACGGTGTCGGCCAGGGTTTCGAGGCGCGCCTCGTCGCAGGCCAGCAGGCCGCAGCCCTTCAGGCTGACCACCGCCAGCACGGTTTTCAGCGATGCGTCCAGCAACTCCACCGTCAGGTCCAAATAGTCGGCATCGTCCAGCCGGCCATCGGCCAGCACCTTGCGCACCCAGGCCAGCACCGGATCGGTGGACCGGGCGGCAAAGCGCAGCGTCAGCTCGCCCCGATCGACGGCGGCGTAGCGCCGTGTCGGCAGCCGCGATTCACCGCTGCCCAGCTTGGCCCGCACCGTCGGCAGGCCCACCTCCATGACGAAGCTGCCGTCAAACGGCAGGCCTTGCACACGGAAGTTCGAACACAGCAAGGCCTTGGTCCTGGGCTTGCCCAGCACCACCTTCTGGCCCGAGCCCGGGGCATCCTTGAGCTGCGCCGGCCGCCACACCACGCCCACGCTGAACACTTTTTTGCCATCGGTGGCCGACAGCATAGGCAGGCTCAACTCGGTGACCAGGCTTTCGCCAAAATCGATGCGCCGCCGCAGGTTGTTGTTCAAATCCAGCAGCAGCACCGCGCCCGCGCCCAGCTTGGCCGGCGGCACATCGCGTGGCAAGGACATCAGCCAATCGAGCAAGGGCCCGTTTTCAATCAGATTGACCTCGGCCGCCAGGTTGCCGATGGCCACCGGGCCACCGCTGCGCAGCAGGGTTTGATTGCCAGCGCTGCTGGTCACGCGCTCGACACGGTAGCTGGGTGGCAGCAGCCAACGAAGGCTGCCGGCGATCGCGCCGCCCAGCTCAAGTGCCAACGCGGCGGTGCTACCGGGACGAACAACGGCCATGGCACGCTCCGTGAACAAAGGGCACCCAGCATACCCAGCGGCTGGCGGCCCGGCCATCCCCAAGTGGCCACCGGCGCTTTTCCGCCGTGACGCCGGTCTTGACGCAGCTCAGTCGTCGGCGCCGAGGCCTGGCGGCGCGCCGTTGCGATAAACCGCCACCAAGCGCTCCAGCAACATGTCACGGTCTGGCAGTGGTGCCCCGGCCGAGACGCGGGCCGTGATGGCCTTGTCCAGCGCCCCGGCCAAGCCGTTGTGCTCGACCGAGTACGAGGTGTGGCGGTTGCGACCACGCTTGTCCATCCAGCTTGCCTCCACCCGCAGGATGGGCGCGCTGGCGGCGGCCACCCAGGTGAAGCGGATGCCGGCGGTGCCGGTGATGTTGGCCTGCGACGGCACCCCCATGCGGTTGCCACCGGCGTTGGTCAGTGTGGCGGGCAGGCCCAGTTCACGCGCCACACGTTGCGCCTCGGCCAGCGCTTTGTCGGCACCACCGTGTTTGCCGGCGGCAAAAAAGCGCGATTTGCCAGGGCCACCCCCGTTGATGCGCAACTGGTGGCCTTCAACCACACCATCGCGGCGGATCGCGACGATGTGTGAATGCGTGGCCTTCACCGGCGATTGAAGCGGGCGGGCGGGTGGGCTGGGCGGCTGGGACATACGCGGTTGGGACATACAGCAAGGGCTTGCGAGCGGCCGGAATTCACCAAAACATCATCAGATGTGAGGATGACAGGCCCTATTTCAAGTGGCAAGGCAAGGGTCCAACCCATGCATCAAGCCGCCACCGCCTCGCTGGCCGACAGCGCCACCAGCCGCTCGATCAGCTCTTGTTTCATCGCCTCGGCGCTGGCATTGGGCCCCTGGCAGGTGCCGGCGGCATGGTGGCC
>JANOBL010001017.1:0-2199 GCA_031411635.1 Betaproteobacteria bacterium | reverse complement strand
TGCCATGGACTTCGAATCCCTTTGCCGTCGCCAACGTCAATTGCCTCATCATCATTCGCATCCCGTTCGGTCATTCACTTCACCCATAACGCGCAAGCATCATGGGTGGCAGACCGCATCGGGGACTTATTCAGCATTTCCCTAGCGCGCCAAAAGCTGGGGCCAAGGTGCGCCGACGAACAGACGCGAGGCTGCATGTCGAGCTACAACGCTGCTTCTGCACAGCAGCGCGCAGTGAGCATTGATGAAAACCCAAGGAACAAGGCCATGAGCTATATCGACGGATTTCTGATTCCTGTGGCAGCGGGAAACAAGGAGGCCTATCGCGAAATGGCGGCAAAGTCCGCCGCGCTCTTGAAGGAGTTCGGCGCCACGCGCGTCGTGGAATGCTGGGGCGATGCGTTGCCCGACGGCAAGGTCACCGACTTCAAGCGCGCCGTGAAGGCTGAGGGCGAGGAAACCGTCGTCTTTTCATGGATCGAGTGGCCATCCAAAGCAGCGCGCGATGCCGGCAACGAAAAGTTCATGAACGACCCGCGCATGAAGGCGTTGGGAGACATGCCGTTTGACGGAAAGCGGATGGTCTATGGCGGTTTCGCGCCGCTGCTGGACACCTGACCCTGCCGCGATCGATCCATTCGTCCCCACACCTGTCAACAAAGGACCCCTCCATGAAAGTTCAAGCCTACATCTCGTTCCACGGCCGCTGCGAAGAGGCGCTCGAGTTCTACAAGACATCCATTGGAGCCGAAGTCACCGGCCTGATGCGCTGGAAGGAAAGCCCCGACGCGGCCATGAAGGCGCCGCCCGGTTTTGAAGAGAAGGTCATGAATGCCGCCTTTCGCGTTGGCGACACCGCGCTGATGGCCGACGACAGCCCGGGCGAGGCACACGCAGAATTCAAGGGCATGACCCTTGCCATCGAAGTGGCCGACGACGCTGAAGCAAAACGCGTTTTCACGGCACTCGGTCAGGGTGGAAAGGTCAAGATGGCCCTGATGAAGACGTTCTGGACGTCTTCATTCGGCATGCTGACCGACAAATTTGGCGTGCCGTGGATGGTGAACGTGGCAGCGCCGAAGGCGTAGGTCCGTGAGCACGACCCAACTCAAGTCCGCGATCGATCTGGCCCTGCACAACGGCGTTCGCTTTCCGAATGAAAGTGCCGATTACCGGCACGCGCGCGACGCGCTTCTCGCTGAGGAAATCGAACTGCGGCGTCACATCGAAAGTGTGGCGGCGCAACGGCGCGCTCTGCCTCCGGGCGGCACCGTGCCCAAGGACTACGCCTTCGTCGGTGAAAACGGGCCGGTCAGTTTCTCCGGCTTGTTTGGAGACAAGCAGACGCTGGCGGTCTACAGCTACATGTATGGGCCCCAGCGCGCGCAGCCTTGCCCGATGTGCACGTCGCTGATGGCCGCTTGGGACGGCGAAGCGCTCGATGTCGAACAGCGCATCGCGCTGGTGATGGTTGCGCGCTCGCCCATCGAGCGTCTGCTGGCGGTCAAGAAGGAGCGCGGCTGGCAGCACCTCCGGCTGTACTCGGACCTTGATGGGGAGTTCACGCACGACTACGTCAGCGCTGACGACGCAGACGTACCGGGCTTCAATGTCTTTGCCCGGCGCGACGGCAGCATTCGCCACTTCTGGAGCGGCGAGATGGGCAGCAGCACGGCAGATCCGGGCCAGGACCCACGCGGTGCGCCAGACTTGATGCCGCTTTGGACGATTCTCGACAGCACACCCGAGGGGCGCGGCGGCGACTGGTATCCGAAGCTCGACTATGGCGACAAAGGGGGCAGCGCGTGAGGCCTGATTCGCTTGACTCACGCTCGCGCCCGATTCAAGCGAGGCAATGGCCATGAAGGTGATGACTCAACTGGCTTTCAACGGACAGTGCCGTCAGGCCTTCGAGCTGTACGAAAAGCTGCTCGGCGGCAAGATCACCGTCATGAACACGTTCGGAGACGGTGACGCCAAGCTGCCGCCGGGTTCCACGGCGTCGGCACCTGATCAGATCAGGTTCGCGGAACTCCAGGTGCGCGGCTACGCCATTCTGGGCAATGACGTTCCCAAGCGGGACTACCAGCCCATGCTCGGTTTCAACATCGCACTGCATGTCGAGACTACGGATGAGGCGCGGCGAATCTTCAACGCGCTATCCGACGAAGGTCATGTTGTGACGCCGTTGAGCGAGGT
>JANOBL010001016.1:0-1735 GCA_031411635.1 Betaproteobacteria bacterium | reverse complement strand
CTTCTGAACCTGGCCATCATGGCCGCCGGCATCATCGCGCTGGGCCGCATCCCGGTGGCCGCGCTGCCCAGCTACAACACGCCGGTGATCAACGTCTCGGCCAACCTGCCCGGGGCCAGCCCGGACACCATGGCCACCTCGGTGGCGCTGCCGCTGGAAAAGCAGTTCCAGACCATCCCCGGCCTGGCGGTGATCAGCTCTACCAATACGCTGGGCAGCACCACGGTCACGCTGGAGTTTGACGAAGCGCGCAACATCGAGGTGGCGGCGGTGGATGTGCAGGCCGCCTTGCTGCGCGCCCAGCGCAGCCTGCCGCAGGAGATGACCGCGCCGCCTAGCTACCGCAAGGTGAATCCAGCCGACTCGCCGATCCTGTTCCTGGCGCTGACCTCACCGGCGATGAACCTGGCCGATCTGCAGGATTTTGCCGAGCACCTGATCTCGCCCACCTTGTCCACCCTGGACGGTGTGGCGCAGGTCAACATCTTTGGCGCCAAGCGCTTTGCGGTGCGGGTGCGGGTAGACCCACAAGCGCTGGCCACCCGCAACCTGAGCCTGGACGAGCTGCGCCAGGCGCTGACGGCGGCCAATGCCAACACCCCCGTGGGCACGCTGGAAGGGCCGCGCCAGATCCTCACCTTGCAGGCCAACAAGCAATTGCGCAGCGCGGCCGAGTTTGCCGATCTGATCGTCAGCATCAAAGGTGGCAACCCGGTGCGGCTGCGCGACGTGGCGCAGGTGGAAGACAGCTTCGAGACGCTGAAAAGCTCGGCCAACCTGGACGGCGTCACGTCGATCTCGCTGGCCATCCTGCGCCAGCCCGATGCCAACACCGTGGCGGTGGTGGATGCGGTGAAAGCGGCGCTGCCGGGCTTCAAAGCGCAATTGCCGCAATCGGTGCAGCTTCATGTGCTGAACGACCGCTCGGTATCGATCCGCGCCGCGCTGCACGATGTCACGTTGACGATGATGGGCACCATCGCACTGGTGGTGCTGGTGATCTTTTTGTTCCTGCGCCGCTTCATGGCCACGGTGATCCCCACCTTGTCGCTGCCAGTCTCGCTGCTGGGCGCGGTGGCGATGCTGTGGGGCCTGCATTACACGATCGACAACATCTCGCTGCTGGGGCTGACCTTGGCCGTCGGCCTGGTGGTGGACGACGCGATCGTGATGCTGGAAAACATCATGCGCCATGTTGAGCATGGTGAGCCGCCGTTCCAGGCCGCGCTGCGTGGCTCACGCGAGGTGGGCTTCACGATCATCTCGATCTCCAGCTCGCTGATTGCGGTGTTCATCCCGATCTTTTTCATGCCCGGGGTGATCGGCCTGCTGTTCCACGAGTTTGCGGTGATCGTGGGCCTGTCCATCGTCGCCTCGGCCTTTGTCTCGCTCACCTTGGTGCCGATGCTGGCCAGCCGTTTCCTTTCGGCACCCCGTCATGACAAGCGTGCCGGGCTGCTGGTGCGCGCCTTCGAGGCTGGCTTCAACGGCCTGCTGAGGGGCTACGAATGGACGCTGGACGCGGCGCTCGCCCACCGCAAGTCGGTGCTGCTGGTGGCACTGCTGACTTTCGCGGCCACGGCGTGGCTGTTCGTCATCATTCCCAAGGCCTTTTTCCCCGAGGAAGACATCGGCCAGATCAGCATCAGCACCGAGGCCGCCGCAGACGTGTCGTTCGATCGCATGGTGGGCCTCCAGGCGCAGGCCGCGGCGATCATCCGCGACGACCCTGCGG
>JANOBL010001015.1:0-13431 GCA_031411635.1 Betaproteobacteria bacterium | reverse complement strand
GGCGCGGCGTGCACTTCAAGCTCGAAGAAACCATGCGCGCGGCGGCCGCACCTTCGGCGCCGGCCTGGCAGCAACGGTGGGAGCGCGCTGTTCAGCCCCTGGGCTTGCCGCTGCATCGCATGCCCAGCGGTGCCGGCCACGACGCGATGAAACTGCACGAGGCGATGCCACAGGCGATGCTTTTCATGCGCGGAATGAACGCCGGCATCAGCCACAACCCGCTCGAGTCTATCACCAACTACGACACCGTGTTGTGCGTTCGTGCCTTTCAGAACCTTCTCGACCAACTTGCCACGGAACTCTCATGACGCTTGCCCACTACCAGGCGCTGGACGCCTGGATCGACGCCCACTTCGACGAGGAAGTGCGCTTTCTGCAAGAACTGGTGAAGGTGCCCACCGACACCCCGCCCGGCAACAACGCACCGCATGCCGAGCGCACCGCCGAGTTGCTGGCCGGCATGGGTTTCGAGGTTGAAAAATACCCGGTGCCGAGCCCCGCGGTGCACGGCTACGGCCTGCAATCACTCACCAACCTGATCGTGCGCCGGCGCTACGGCGCGCCGGGCGTGGGCAAGACCATCGCGCTGAACGCGCATGGCGACGTGGTGCCGCCAGGCGAAGGCTGGACCCACGATCCCTACGGCGGCGAGGTGGTGGACGGCAAGCTGTATGGCCGTGCGTCGGCCGTCAGCAAAAGCGATTTTGCAAGCTACACCTTTGCGGTGCGCGCGCTGGAATCGCTGGCCTCATCCACCCACACGCCGCTGCAAGGCGGCATCGAGCTGCTGTTCACCTACGACGAGGAGTTTGGCGGTGAACTGGGCCCCGGCTGGCTGCTGCAACAAGGCCTGAGCAAGCCGGATTTGCTGCTGGCCGCCGGCTTCAGCTACCAGGTGATCACCGCGCACAACGGCTGTTTGCAGCTAGAGCTGACGGTGCACGGCAAGATGGCGCATGCCGCGATCCCCGACACCGGCATCGATGCGCTGCAGGGCGCGGTGGCGATCCTGAATGCGCTGTACGCGCAGAACCAGCGCTACAAGGCCATCACCTCGCAGGTGGCCGGTATCACCCACCCCTACCTGAACGTGGGCCGCATCGAGGGTGGCACCAATACCAATGTGGTGCCGGGCAAGGTTGTGCTGCGGCTGGACCGGCGCATGATCCCCGAGGAAGTGCCGGCCGAGGTGGAGGCCGATGTGCGGCGCGTCATCGCAGAGGCCGCCGCCGGCTGCCCCGGCATCACGGTGCACATCAAGCGTTTGCTGCTGGCCGAGGCGATGAAACCCCAGGCCGGCAATGCGGCGCTGGTGGCGGCATTGCAGCGGCACGGTGAGGCGGTGTTTGGCGAGACCATCCCCACCTCGGGCACGCCGCTGTACACCGATGTGCGGCTGTTCAGCGCGCGCGGCATCCCGGCGGCAATCTACGGCGCCGGGCCGCGCACCGTGTTCGAGAGCAACGCCAAGCGTGCCGATGAGCATCTGGTGCTGGAAGACTTGCGCCGCGCCACCCAGGTGGTGGCGCGCACGCTGCTGGATTTGCTGCGGGTCTGACACCTTCCCCCTTCAAGGGGGAAGGTTGGGATGGGGGTTCAACGTTGGCGCTGCGCCGGCTTTCGACCCCCACCCCGACCCTCCCCCTGCCCGGGGGAGGGAGCTACTCCAGCGCCGCGCTGATGCGCTGAACCAGCACCAGCAATCCCTGGTTCAGTGCCTGCGCGGCAGGCAGCAGCGCGGCCGTCTCGGCGCCATTGCCCAGCACCCGCTCAAAGGCCTGCACCTCGGCCAGCAAGTCGGTGACGCCGATCGCCGCGCAAGCGCCGCGCAGCGAATGGCAGGTGCGGCGCCAGGCCGCCGGATCGGCCTCTTGCAGCGGGCTGGCCAGCGACGCTGCGCCGTCGTTGTAAGTCAGCACAAAGCGCTGCAGCACACGCTCCAGCGTGCTGGCCTTGCCACCCACGTGGCGCAGCGCCAGCGCGCTGTCCAGGCCGTCGATCAGCGCCAGGCGCTGCGCCAGGGGCAGCGCCTGGCCGGCCCCGGCCAGTGGCTTGGCGCGCGGCGTGCCAGCAGATGCTGCCAGCGGCAGCAGCGGCAGCCAACGCAGCAGGGTGGCATACAGCAGGCTGGGGTCCACCGGCTTGGCCACATGGTCGTCCATGCCGGCGGCCAGGCAGGCCTGGCGGTCCTCGCTGAAGGCGTTGGCCGTCATCGCGACGATAGGCGTGGCATGGCCGACGCGGCGGCGGATCTCGCGCGTGGCGGCCAGGCCATCCTGCACCGGCATCTGCATGTCCATCAGGATCAGGTCGTAGTGGCGCGCCAGCGCGAGCTGCACCGCGCTGCCGCCGTCGTCGGCGGTCTCCACCGCCAGGCCCACCGAGCGCAGCAACTCCACCGCTACCTCGCGGTTGATCGGGTTGTCCTCGGCCAGCAGCACACGCTGGCCGGCATGCAATCGCCGAAGCTGGGTTTCGGCTTCGCCGGGCGCCGATACAGCGGCCTGCAGCACCGGTGATTGGCGGCGCAGCACGCGCGCCAGGGTGTCGTGCATCACCGAGGCGGTGATCGGCTTGACCAGCACCGCATCAAAATGCGCCTCGCGCGCTTGCTGCCACATCAGTTGCTCGTTGAAGGCCGTAACCAGGATCGCCGGTGGCATGCCGGCACCCAACAAGCGGCGCAGGCGCTGCAGCGTCTCGATGCCATCGGGCGGCGGCATGTGCCAGTCGATCAGCAGCAGGTCGTACAGCCGGCCTGCGCTCAACTCGGCCTGCACCCGCTGCAGCGCCGCACTGCCGCTGGGCTGCGGGTCCACCTGCAGGCCCAGCGCCTGCATTTGATGGCCCACGGCGGCCAGGGCTTCTGGCAGATCGTCCACCAGCAGCGCGCGCAGGCCCAGCAGCGGCACTGGCGCGGCACGCTCACCGGCCTCGCCGGCGCGGCCCAACCAGGCGCTGAACCAGAACAGGCTGCCCTGGCCGGGCTGGCTGTGCACGCCGGCATCACCACCCATCAGACGCGCCAGATGGCGGGTCAGCGCCAGCCCCAGGCCGGTGCCACCATGGCGCCGGGTGGCGGAGGTGTCCGCCTGCTCGAACGGCGCAAACAGCCGCGCCGCACGCTCCGGCGTGATGCCAGGGCCGGTGTCCTGCACCTCGAAGCGCACTTGCAGCAGGTCCCGGTCTTCGGCCTGCAACTCGCCACGCAACCGCACCCAGCCGTGGTCGGTGAACTTCACCGCATTGGCCAGCAGGTTGATCAGCGCCTGCGACAAACGCGTTGCATCACCGCGCATGCGGCTGGGCAGGTGGTCGGTGTCGAGCACCAGCTCCAGCCCCTTGTCGTGTGCCGGGCCGCTGACCATCGCAAACGCACCGGCAATCAGCTCGTCGAGCGAAAACTCGGCCTCTTGCACCACCATCTGGCCGGCCTCGATCTTGGACAGGTCCAGGATGTCGTTGATCACCTGCAGCAAGTGGCGCGCTGCACCGTCGATCTTGCCCAGGCGCTCACGCGCCAGCGCGTCGTGCATGTCGCGGCCCATCAGGTGGGTGAGGCCGATGATGGCGTTCATCGGCGTGCGGATCTCGTGGCTCATGTTGGCCAGGAACGCGCTCTTGGCCAGATTGGCAGTCTCGGCCTGCTCGGCACGGCGTGCCAGCTCGAGCTGCATCTCGGCAATCTGCTGCTCGCGCCGGAGGCGCTCGCGGTTATCCACCAGCGTGGCCCGGGTGGAGACGATGTTGCCCTGGGCATCGCGCACGATGTCGGCGCTGATCAGCACCGGCAGCAGGCTGCCGTCCTGGCGGATGAAGTCGTAATCCAGATCACGCACCCGGCCGGCCCGCAGGAACTCGGCAGCGCGCTGGGGTTGCAGCAGCAGGCTCTCGGGTGACATGAAATCGGTCACGCTGCGTCCCAGCAGCGCCTCGCGCGGGTAGCCCAGCAAGGCCAGCAAGGTGTTGTTGACGGCGGTGAACCGGCGCCCGGGATCGAGCGAAAAGTAACCGCAGGGCGCGCGGTCGTACAGATCGGCAATCGCATCGGCGCGCTGGGCCAGCACCAGGTTGGCATCGGCCAGGTCGGCGGTGCGCTGGTCTACCAGCAGGGACAGTTGGGCCTGGTGCTGTTCCAGCACGTGCTGCGCCTGCTTTTGCGGCGTGATGTCGACGGTGGTGCCAACAAAATGCGCGACGCCGCCGATCTCCACCCGGCTGGCCGAAAACGACACCTCGATCAGCTCGCCCGACTGGCGCCGGAACCGGGTTTCCAGGCCATGCACCACGCCAACCGATTGCAGCGCCGCCAGCACCCCGGCCCGGGCTTGCGCATCAACCCAGACTTTCAAGTCATCGCCGGTGTGGCCCAGGGCCTGCTCGCGCGTGACGCCCAGCAGCTCAACCAGCGCCGGGTTCAGATCGACAAACACCGCATCGGCCAGGCGCGCGATCGCAATGCCCACCGGGCTGGTGTGGAAGACGGTGGCAAAACGCTCGTGCAGTTCGGCCACCGCCTGCTCGGCTTGTTTGCGCTCGGTGATGTTGCTGATCATCGCCAGCGCGCCGGTGTATTGCCCGCTGCTGTCGGTCATCGGCTGGCTGCTGACCAGCACACTCCGCTCTTGGCCGTCGTGGTGCAGCAATCTGAACTCGTATTGCGCGCCCTGGCCTTGCTGGCGCTGCGCCAGCCGGGTGCGAAAGCTGTCGTGCAAATCCGGGGCAATGAAATCCAGCACCGGCCGGCCCAGCATCGCCTCACCGTTCCAGCCCAGCATCTGTGCCATGCGGGCATTGACATACACGGTGCGGCCCAAGGCATCGATCTGCCAGATGCCCTCGTGCGCGGTTTCGACGATGCGGCGGTAGCGCTCTTCGCTGTCGCGCAGCGATTGCTGGGCGGCGTCGCGTGCGGTCAACATCGCGCCCAGGTCGTTGCCCAGCGCCACCAGTTCACCCGGCGCGGCGGCCAGCGTGGGCCGGTCCAGCTCGGCCGCCGGAAGCAAGGGCTGGCCGGCGGCCCGGCGGGCCAGCGCGGCCAGCGCCTCCACCGGCCGTGCGGTGCGGCGCAGGATCCAGGTGGTCAGCCCCCAGGTGGCCACCAGCGCCAGCAGCACCGCCATCGCGCTGATTGCGGCGCGCCGGCGCACAGGGGCCAGCACCTCGTCCTCGGGCAGGCTGACCAGCGTGCGCCACGCGGTGCCCTCCACCGGCGCCACCGCAAAGAAGCGCTGAACCCCGGCCTCATCGGCCTGCCGGAAAGCAAGCACGCCCCCATCGGGCGACTGCACCCGCGCCTGCATTGCGGCTGGCAGCACACTGCCGATCCGTCGGGCCGGCTCCAGGCTGCTGGCCAGCACCCGGCCCTGGGCATCGAGCAGTTGCACCACCATGCCATCGGCCAGCGCGGCGGCGTCATTGATCAACTGCAGCGACGCCAGGTCCAGCGACACCGCCAGCACGCCCGGCACCTGGCCCGAGGCATCGGCCGCCAGCGGCACGGCTGCAAACACGACCCAGCGTTTGGTGAAGATGCCCTGGGTCAGCGAGCCCAGTGTGAAGCGGCCGGCCGCCAAGGTGGGCGCCAGGTACAGCGCCGGGTCCACCTGGGCCGGTGCGGTGGCGGTGGGCGTGACGGCGCTGCAAACCCGGCTGGCATCACGCCGCACCGTGATCAGGTTGGTGTACTCGGTGTACAGGCCGCTGAACAGCGCAAACAACGGGCTGCAGCGGCTGGGGTCCAGCTCGGCAACGCCCTCGCGCTGCGCCAGCCGGTCCAGCAGCGCCTGGGCACGCTGCAGCCGCACGTGGGTGCGTTGTGCCACCGCGCCAGCCAGGCGCTGCGCCTCGGTGTTGGCGGCCTCGATGTCCACCCGCGCCTGGCGCACGGTGTTGTAGACCACCAGCGCCACCAGCGGCAGCGTGGCCACCGCTGCCAGCAGTGCCAGATGGAACCGCAAGGGCAACGGGCGCTTGGAAAAAAGCATGTGGGAGTGTGCTACCAATTGCGGCTGACGGGCCGCCGCCGGGCCGGGCCGCTATCACGCCAATGGCGCGGCCGGTGGCACCACCATCCGGGCCCTGCCCTCATGGTTTTTTGGCCAGCCGCATCACATCGGCATCACGCCGCATCGTGAAGCGGCCCAGAAAGCTGTTGCCCAGCAACACCATCGGCATGTCCGACGGCAGCACCACCGCCGCAACGTTGGCAATCTCCACCCCACCCAGCCGCACCGAGCTGAGGTTGACCAACAGCACCGGCACCGCACCGTTGGCGGTGTGGGTGAGGCCGGGTTTGCCGCCGCGCCAATCCAGCCCGATGCGGTTGGCCTCGGCCTGGCTGAGCGCGATCATCGTGGCGCCGGTATCGACCAGAAACTGCACCGCCTTGCCGTTGATCGTGCCCTGGCCGCTGAAATGCCCACCCGGGCCCATCGGCAGGATGATCTCGCTGGGCGCGGGCGTGGCGTCGGCACCGGCGGGGCCCAGGCGTGCGGGTGCGCCGCCCAGGCGCAGGCTGAGGCGCTGGCCGGCTGCGTCCACCTCGGCCACGCCGTCTTTCAGGCTGCGCAGGGTCACGCCCTGGGCACTGGCGCCCACCGCCAGCATGCGGCTCTGGCCATCGATCACCAGCAAGGCCTTGTCGCTGCCCATGCTGCCGGCCAAGGTGATGGTCTGTGGGGGGGTCTGGGCACTGGCAACCGGGCCGGTGCCAACCAGCAACCCAGCCAGCGTGCCGGCAACCAGGCCAGGCCGCAGCACCGGCTTGATCACGCAAAAAACTCAGTCGCGGAAGTTGTTGAACGCCAGCGGCACGTCGGGCACCTCTTTGCGCAGCAGCGCCATCGCGGCCTGCAGATCGTCGCGCTTGGCCCCGGTGATGCGCACGCTGTCGCCCTGGATCGCGGCCTGCACCTTCAGCTTGCTTTGTTTGACGATGCCCTGGATCTTCTTGGCGGTGTCGCTGTCGATGCCTTGTTTGACCAACACCGTCTGGCGCACCTTGTCGCCGCCCATCTTCTCGATCTTGGCGCTGAAATCCAGAAAACGGATGTCCACGCTGCGCTTGCTGAGCTTGGTGGTCAGCAGATCGCGCACCTGGCCGATCTGGAAATCGCTGTCGGCATGCAACTGCAGGCTGCGCTCTTTGCCGGTCTCCACGCTTTCGATGCGCGCGGCCGAGCCCTTGAAATCAAAGCGGGTGGCAATCTCTTTGCCGCTTTGCTCCACCGCGTTGCGCAACTCCACCAGGTTGGGTTCAAGCACGGTGTCAAAGCTGGGCATGGCGGCGGCCTGGAGAGGTTGGCAGAAGCCGAAAATTCTGCCACGTGGCCAGGGCCACGCGCGGGCCATCGGGCGATGCCCATGCGCCTCAGGCAAAGCCCATGCGCTGAAGCAAGGCCTTGGCGGTGCTGGCCAGCTCGCGCAGAGTGGCCGCACGGGCCTGGCACAGCGTGGCATCGGCGCTGCTGCCATCGGCCTCCACCTGCGCGGCCAGCAACTGGATCGCACGCAGGCCCAGGCTGGCGGCCGCGCCCTTGACGGCATGGGCCAGCGCCGGCAGCGCGCTGTTGTCGGCCGCTTCCAGCGCCGTCAGCAACGCCCGCAGGCTGCCGGCGTCGTCGTCCAGAAACCCCTCCAGCACCGAGCGATAACCGGCCAGCGAGACGCCGACGCAGACATCGCCGATCACCGCCATGTCCAGGTGCAAGGCCACATCGCTGGCGCGAAAACGCCGGCGCGCTGTGCTTGCTGCGGCAGGCGCAGGGGGTTGGGCAGGCTGGCTCACGGGCACCTCGGCGGTCTCGATGGGCGCCGGGGCGGGGTGCGTGCCCAGGGCACGGGCACCAAATCTCGCCACCAGCAAGGCCTCGATATCGTCAGGTTGCACGGGTTTCGATAGGAAATTGTTCATGCCCACCGCCTCGGCGCGAGCCTGGGTGTCGGCAAAAGCATCTGCCGTCAGCGCCACCACCGGCACCTGGCCGGCCGGCGCCGGCAGCGCACGCAGGGCCCGGGTGGCATCCCAGCCATCTTGCACCGGCATGTGCAGATCCATCAAGACCAGATCGGGCACCTGCGCCGCCACCGCCGCCACTGCGTCGGCGCCATTGTCGGCCAGCCGCACCCGGTGGCCCATGCGGCCGAGCAGGATTTGCAGGTACTTGCGGTTCACCGGATGGTCGTCCACCACCAGCAGGTCCAGCCCGGTGTTGGCAGCGGCATCGTGGGTGGGCGGTGTGGCGGGGGTTGTGGCGAGGGTTGTGGCGGGGCGGGCGGCGCTGTTCAGCACGGCGGCCGGCAACAATGCAGCGGCATCGGGCAGTGGCACTGGCAACAACGGGGTGGATGCCGCCAACACCGCTGGCGCGGGCCGCAGCACCGGCGGGTTCAGCCACAGCGTGAACGCCGAACCGTGGCCGGGCTGGCTTTCAACCTCGATGTCGCCCCCCATCAGCTTGGCCAGGCTGCGCGAGATTTCCAGCCCCAGGCCGGTGCCGCCGTAGCGCCGCGAGGTGCTGGCATCGCCCTGGGTGAAGCGCTGGAAAAGCTGGGCGGCAATCACCGGATCGATGCCGATGCCGCTGTCGCGCACGACAAAACGCAGCGCCATCGTGCCAGACGCACCCGGCACGGTGGGTGCCGGGTCGGCCGCCACGGCCAGCACCACCTGGCCGCGCTCGGTGAACTTCACCGCATTGGTCAGCAGGTTGAACAGGATCTGGCGCAGCCGCTTGCCGTCGGCCATCACCCAGCACGGCACATCGGCGGCCAGGTCCAGCGTCAGCGCCAGGCCCTTGGCAGCCGCGTTTTGCGCCATCAGCAAGCGCACCTCGTGCAGCAAATGGTGCAGGTCCAGCGCATGCGGCACGATGTCCAGCCGGCCGGATTCCAGCTTGGAGATGTCCAGCAAATCGTTCAGCAAATCCATCAAATGGGTGGCGGATTGGCGCGCGGTCTGCAACTGGTCGGCCTGCTCGGCGTCCAGCGGGCTGGCCGCCAGCAGCGACAACATGCCCAGCATGCCGTTCAGCGGTGTGCGCAGCTCATGGCTCATGTTGGCCAGGAACGCACTCTTGGCCTGGCTGGCCGATTCGGCCTCGGCGCGCGCTTGCTGCAGCCGGTGCGCCACTTGCTCCAGCTCGCGGCGGCGCTGCTTGGCGGCACGAAACTGGCGCGCCATCACCGCGGCAAACGCCAGGCCCAGCAAGGTCTGGAACACCAGCAGGCCCACACCCTGGTGGATCTGGTCGTGCACCGCCTGGTTGCGCTGCGCCGCCTGCTCGGCAAAACGCTGGTTGGCATGCAGCGTCAGGCCATGCAGCGGTGCCAGCAGCGGGGCCATGTCGGCCAGCACCGGGCCGATCTGCCCGGGCGCCAGCGGTGCTTGTGACACCTGCCCCAGCGTGGGCCCATGGCGCTGCACAAAACCGGCCAGCGCGGCCAGCACCTGCGCTTGCGCCGGGCTGAATGTCACAAAGTCGGCAGCAAGGCCGGGCTCCAGGCCTGGCGCGCCTGCCGGACTGACCATCGGCAGCCGGCTGGCAAACAGCGCAAAGCACTGGCGCGCCTCGCTGCTGGTCAGCACACCGGGCTGCAACTGGGCCTCGCGCAGCGCATCACGCAGCAGCAAAAACTCGTTTTCAAGCTGAAAGTGGCGCCAAACCAGGTTGTCACCCTGCTGGCGCATCGCGCTGTTCAGCAGCCGCACCTGGCGGTATTGCACGGTTGCCACCGCCGCCAGCACCAGCAACAAACCGGCGCCGATGGCCAGCAGCCAGCGGTTCTGGCCACGCCAGGTGGTGCGGAGGGCGGCGGGCATAACAGGCGATCAGGTGGGTTGGCGTGGCAACCCGCAAGTCTGCGTCAGGTTCGCCTGGCTTGCGGGTTAACCGGCGTGCGGTAGTTGCAGAAGGCGTGCCGGCTGGCGCCGACCGCAGGATCAATCTGCAAGCCACCCGGCAAGCCACCCACCCAGCCAGCCCCCAGCATCGGCCAGAATCGGGCCATGCCCACGCTATCGCCCCCGCTGGCCATCGATTACGCCTGCAGCCTGCGTGCACTCAACAGCTTTGGCCTGCCGGCCCATGCGCACACGCTGGTGCGCATCCGCAACGATGCCGATGTGCGCCGCATGCTGGACCACCCGGCGCTGGGCCGCGCGCCCAAGCTGGTGCTGGGTGGCGGCAGCAACCTGGTGCTGACGCGTGATCCGCAGGCCGTGGTGCTGCGTGTGGAGGTGATGGGCCGGCGCCTGGTGGCCACGCGCGACGATGCCTGGATCGTGGAGTTTGGTGCCGGCGAGACCTGGCACGACGCCGTGGCCTGGTGCCTGGACCAGGGCTGGCCCGGGCTGGAAAACCTGGGCCTGATCCCCGGTAGCGTTGGCGCAGCACCGGTGCAGAACATCGGTGCCTACGGGCTGGAGCTGGCCGACCGGTTTGAATCGCTGGACGCGGTGGACCTGGTCACCGGCCGGGGCGTGACGCTGAGCGCCGCCGCCTGCCACTTTGGCTACCGCGACAGCGTGTTCAAACAAACCGGTTTTGGCGGCCTGGCCGGCAAAAGCCTGATCACCCGGGTGCGGCTGCGCCTGCCGCGGCCCTGGCAGCCGGTGCGCGGCTACCTGGACATCGAGCGCCGCATGGCCGAGACCGGCAACCACGCACCCGACGCCCGCACCTTGTTCGACTGGGTGTGTGCCATCCGCCGCGCCAAGCTGCCCGATCCGGCGCGGCTGGGCAATGCCGGCAGTTTTTTCAAGAACCCGGTGGTCAGCGCCGAGCAGTGCCGCGACATCATCGGCCGCGATCCGCACATCGTGCACTACCCACTGGCCGACGGCCGCTTCAAGCTGGCCGCCGGCTGGCTGATCGACGCCTGCGGCTGGAAAGGCAAAACCGTGGGCGGGGCGGCGGTGTACGAGCGCCAGGCCCTGGTGCTGGTGAACCGGGGTGGTGCCACCGGCGCCGAGGTGGTGACGCTGGCGCGTGCAATCCAGGAGAGTGTGTACGGCCGTTTTGGCATCCGGCTGGAGCCCGAGCCGGTGATCGTTTAGCGGGTGGGGGCTGGCGGACAATGACAGCGATGAGCAACCCACCTGTCATCGCCACCACCGGCCCGCTCACTGGCCCATTGAGTGAAGCCGAACTCGACACGCTGCAGACCTTGCTGGACAGCTTGCCGGCCCCCTTGGAGCCGCTGGACACCGTGATGATCGACGGCTACCTCTGCGGTGTGCTGCTGCAGCCGCAAGCCGTGCCCGAGGAACGCTGGCTGGCCCACATCGCCGATGTGGACGGCCGCAAACCGCCCACCCGTTTTGATGCCGCGCTGATGCGTGCGCTGGTGCACCGGCGCTATGTGGCGCTGAACCAGGCGATCAGCCAGCGCCAGTGGTTTGACCCCTGGGTCTACCAGCTCGACGACCAGGCCACGCCGTCCGAGACCGTGCTGCCCTGGGTGGCCGGTTTTGCCACCGCGATGGATTTGTTCACCGGGCTGATGGACCGTTTTGAGCCCGATCTGCTGGAGCCGCTGGCCACCTTGTACCGCCACCTGGACCCGGACGACCTGGAAGACGCCGAAGAACTGCTGGCCGAGATCGAAACCCTGGCGCCGCCCGAGACCTTGGTGGAGGCAGTGGAAGACCTGGTGCGCAGCGTGCTGCTGATGGCCGATGTGTCGCGGCCGATGGCCAGTGGCCGCGCTGCGGCGCCGCACCCGGCGCTGGCGCGGCGGGCGGCGGGGGCGGGTGGGCCGGCGGTGGCCAAATCAGCCGGCCCGCGTGGTCGTGGCCCAGGCGGTCGGCCGCGCGGCGGGCGTTGAGCGGGTCAAGCCTGGTTGGCAGTGCGCCACACCGGGCTTGTTGGCGGCTGTGAGCCAGCGCGCTGCTGGCAAACCCACAGGATCGCCGGCCTGTCAAACATTGGCCATCACAAATACCCACCTGCGCATGCCGAGGCCTGCTGAGCGCTCCGGAACCAAGTGTTCAGCGCTGGGCCCGTGCCGCAGGAACTGCTGCAAGGCTTCGCTGGCCCGAAAGCAGGCGACAGCATCGTCGAGCGTTTCACCGCCTTGGCTTTCATTGAGCCGGACCGCCAAGACCATATCGAAGCAGCAGAAGTCCGCAATACGGGATACCTGCCGCCGCCATGGGGTTCAAATCGGCACCATCAATGCCTTGCTTGTTCAACTCAGTCGCAGACACGATCTCAAGCTTCTGTCTACCGACCATGACTTTCGGTCCGCATCGATTCATGTTGAGTTCAATCTCTGGGGCCTTGGTGAGGGCTGACAGGCTCTCGCCAACGCGCACGCTTCACGCCGGCAGCACGTCGGTGTGCGGAAAATCGTCGCCCTTGAAAAGCAGCGCTTCGCCCCGCCTGCTGGCCAAGGCATAGGCAAAACAGTCACCGAAATTCAATCCGGCCCGGTGCCGTCCTTTGCCAAAACGTTGCCAGGCGTCAAACGCGGTTTGCGCCAGATCGGCGTCTGCCGGTTCGATTTGCACTTCGGCCGCAACCAGCAATTCCTGCAGGGCCAGCACCCCTGGTTGGCCGAGTCGGGCAGCGATGACCATCATCGCCTCCAGCCAATTGGCTGCGCAGATCACGGGCAACTGCGCGTCGGCAAGGGCGGCCACAAGCGTGTCGGACCCGGACTCGCCCAGCAGGATGGCGACCAAAGCCGAGCTGTCGATGACCATCGTCAGCCCGGCAGTCCGTCCGATCCAAACCCGAGGATCTCGGCCTCCGGGCGCGCGTCCAGCACGGGCAACCCAACCACACGCTGGGCAATGGTGCGGATGCGCGCCAGGCGCGTTTCGGCATCAGATCGGCTGCCGGCGCAATTTCGCAAAGCGTCGAGCTGAAGAATCACTTCCTGGTTGAGCGACCGTCGGTTGCTGCCAGCTTGTTGCTTCAACCACAGGTGCAGGTCAGCAGGCACATCGCGCAAGGTGAGGTTTGGCATTGGCTTGGAATGACATCAAAATGACAGCATTTTAGCATCACCGCGAATGGCGATGTCCTGGCGTCCCTCACCCCCCCGCCCCAAACACCCGCCGCGCATGCACCCCCAGCCCCTGCGCCACGCTGGCAAACCGGTCCCCGCGCATCACCCGCGCGGCCGGAAAGCGCGCCGCAATGCGCTGGGCCAGCGGTTTCAAACCGGTGGAGCCGCCGGTGAAATACAGCGCGTCCACCCGCTCGCGCGCCAGCCCGGCCTGGGCCAAGGTCTCGTCAGCGGCGCCGGCAATGCGGTCCAGGTCGGCGTTGATCGCGGTTATCGCCTCGGGCTCGTCCATCGTCAGCGCCAGGCCGGCCTCCAGCAGCGACAAATCGATCAAGGCCTGGCCACCGTCGGCCACGGTGATTTTGGCGGCCTCGGCACGCGCGATCAATGCATGGCCCAGGTGCTGCTGCAGCA
>JANOBL010001014.1:0-1500 GCA_031411635.1 Betaproteobacteria bacterium | reverse complement strand
CTGAGGGGCACGGAACTGCAGGGCGCCGTCAATGGCAACAAGGAACTGCTGGCACTTGCCGAAGCAGTGCGGGCGCATGGCGCAGTTGCGATGGGCCTCGTGAAGACGCCGGAGGAGGCTACGGCGAAGCGGCCTCATACGCCCAAGCTCGCCTTCGTCGCCAGGCCGGCGGACTACGTCGCCTCTGACGGCAAGCCTGTACCAGCGGAGTCCGTGGACCTGCTGGTCCGCATCTTCTCGATGGGTCAGTTGCACCACGCGATGACCGGCACCGGAGCTGTGGCCCTCGCGGCCGCGGCCAGCATTCCCGGCACGATCGTCCATCGATTGGCCCCTGCGAGCGCCGACGGTCGCGTTCGCTTTGGCCACCCATCGGGCAGCCTTGCCGTCGGTGCGGAGGCCGTCGAGCACGCCGATGGTTGGACCGTCGCCAAGGTGGTCATGAGCCGCTCCGCGCGTCGCCTGATGGAGGGCTGGGTGCGCATCCCGGCGTGAGATGGGCGATCAATGCGACATCCTGGCGGAACTCGTGCTGAGGGCAGACATCGAACGTCTGCTCAGCGTCAGAGCGACCGGCTGCTGAGGGTCGAGGCTGTGTGAAAACCCCGTAGGCAAGGCCCGACCCGGTCCGTAGAGTTGCCAGACATATCGAGCCCGGGAGCAGATATGTCGCGATTCGTCGAAGGCCAGGATCGACAGCAAGTGACGCTGTTGCCCGAATGTCTGGATGATTTCGTCGCGGTCGAGAACGCGGTCCGTGTGGTCGACGCGTTCGTGAGCGAGTTGGACCTCGGCAAGCTGGGGTTCGCGGGCGTCAAGCCTGCCGAGACCGGCCGCCCCTCGTACCACCCGGCCGTGATGCTGAGCATCTACATCTACGGTTACCTCAACCGCGTGCAGAGCAGTCGTAAGCGGTCAATAAACGGCGCCCTTGAACCGCGAGCGCATGCCTGAGAGCCTACGTGTCCACGTAGGAAGGTGGGCACGTAATGACAGAGGAAATCGAGGCGATTGCCAAGCGGCTGGTTGTCGGCCACAAGCGCGACGGCCGCAGCATCTACAACGCGCAGGCCCGAAGCGACCTGGTGCGGGCAAGCCGGCAGCCGGGCGTGTCGCTGGCCAGGATCGCGCGGACGTGCGGCATCAATGCCAACGTGCTGAGCAATTGGGTGCGACAGCACGAGCGCAGCAAGTGCGGCGCTGCTGCGCCGCAGGGCGAAGTCATCGAGATGCCGGCTGCCTCGGCCTTCGTGGCGGCCCATATCGATTCGCCGCCGCTGCCACCGGCATCGGCACCAGTGGCCCCGGCAATGGACGTTCAAGTCCGGCTTCCCAACGGCGCGACGCTCGATGTGCGCGGCGCCGACCTGGATGGCGTGGTCAAGCTCCTCGAAGGGCTAGGGAGGCTGCGGTGTTCCGCCTCGACGAAGCCCTGAAGGTTTACCTGCACCGTGAGCCCATCGACTTCCGGCTGAACATCAACGGCCTGGCACTGCTGGT
>JANOBL010001013.1:0-2196 GCA_031411635.1 Betaproteobacteria bacterium | reverse complement strand
AGCCACAGCTCCCAGGCCAGGCCCAGCAAGATCAGCCCCAGCAGCGCGCCCACCGCCGCGGCGCGGGTGGCCTGCACGAAGGCATGGGGCGGCGGTGCTTGCGGGGTCGGCTGGATCACGGCTGGCATCATAGACGGATGCATTCAAGCTCCACGATGGCCAGACGCTGGCGGATCGCCCTGGCCGGGTTGTTGCGCGTGCTGCGTGATTGGCCCTGGTTCGACACCGTGCGCACCTTGCGGCTGCGCTTTCGTGACGACCACCTGGCGCTCACCGCCAGCAGCCTGACCTTCACCACCTTGATCAGCCTGGTGCCGCTGGTCACGGTGATGCTGGCGCTGTTCAGCGCGTTTCCGATGTTCTCCAAGTTTCAGACCGCGCTGCAGCAGTATTTTCTGCAAAGCCTGGTGCCCGACAACATCGCCAAGCCGGTGTTGCTGGCGCTGACGCAGTTTGCCGGCAAGGCCAACAAGCTGGGCAGCGTGGGCTTGATCGTGCTGGGCCTCACCGCGCTGGCACTGATGTTCACGATAGACCGCACGCTCAACGGCATCTGGCGGGTGCCCAAGCCGCGCCCGCTGGCGCAGCGGGTGCTGGTGTACTGGGCCGCGCTGACACTCGGGCCGCTGGTGCTGGGGGCCAGTTTGTCGCTCACCTCGTATGCGGTTTCGGCCTCGCGTGGTTTGGTCAGCGAGTTGCCGGACATGCTGGGCCTGGTGCTGAGCACTTTGCAGTTTGGCCTGCTGGCGGTTGGTATGGCGGGCTTGTTCCGCTTTGTGCCCAACACCCATGTGCGATGGGCGCATGCGCTGGCCGGTGGTGTGTTTGTCGCGCTGGGCTTTGAGCTGGCCAAGCGGGGCCTGGCCTGGTATGTGGCGCTGGTGCCCACCTACTCGGTGTTGTACGGCGCCTTTGCCACCTTGCCCATCCTGCTGCTGTGGGTGTACCTGGGCTGGGTGATCGTGCTGCTGGGCGCGGTGATTGCCGCTTATGCGCCCAGCCTGGCGATGCGGGTGGTGCGCCTGCCCGACCGGCCGGGTGAGCGTTTTGCGCTGGCAGTCTCGCTGCTCAAGGCCTTGAACCAGTCCCGCAGCACCGGCCAACCGGGCTTAAGCGCCGATGCACTGGCCGGCGCGCTGCGGGTGGACCCGCTGCAGGTGCAGCCGGTGCTGGAAGAGCTGCGGCTGCTGGGCTGGTGCGGCCGGCTGGACGAGGAGGGCGCACAGCGCCATGTGCTGCTGATCAACCCGGCGCACACGCCGGCATTGCCACTGGTAGACCGCTTGCTGCTGCAGGAGCAGCGGGTGAGCCGGGCATTCAGGCAGCGGGCCGGTCTGCCAGCGATGACGCTGGCGGACCTGCTGGTTTGAACCACCCCGGCGATAATCCGCTCTCTGTGAATCTGTCCGCGCCCCCCGCGCGGCCACCCCGGCCTGACCGTGTTGAGCGCCCAGCACGCACCGACAGGCCGCCGCGTGTGGCCACGCCCATCCCCCGCATCAGCTACCCCGAATCGCTGCCGGTCTCGGCGCGGCGTGACGAGATCGCGCGCGCGCTTGCCGAGCACCAAGTGATCATCGTCTGCGGCGAGACCGGCTCGGGCAAGACCACGCAGCTCCCCAAGATCGCGCTGGAACTGGGCCGGGGTTTGGGCGCCGGTGGCAAGGGCCTGATCGGCCACACCCAGCCGCGCCGCCTGGCCGCCACCAGCGTGGCCAAGCGCATTGCCGACGAGCTGCAATCGCCGCTGGGCGAGGTGGTGGGCTACAAGGTGCGCTTTCAAGACCGGCTGCAGCCGGGGGCCAGCGTCAAGCTGATGACCGACGGCATCCTGCTGGCCGAGACCCAGGGCGACCCCGAGCTGCGCCAGTACGACACGCTGATCATCGACGAGGCGCATGAGCGCAGCCTGAACATCGACTTCCTGCTGGGCTATTTGCGGCAACTACTGCCACGCAGGCCGGACCTGAAGATCGTCGTCACCTCGGCCACCATCGATGCCGAGCGCTTTGCCAATCACTTTGCCGGCAAGCAGGGGCCGGCGCCTGTCATCCAGGTCAGCGGCCGCTTGTTTCCGGTGGAGCAGCGCTGGCGGCCGTTTGAAGAGAAGCGTGAATACGGTCTGGACGAGGCCATCGCCGATGCGGTGGACGAGCTTTGGCAGGGTGGCAACAGCGGCGACATCCTGGTGTTTCT
>JANOBL010001012.1:0-6416 GCA_031411635.1 Betaproteobacteria bacterium | reverse complement strand
GCGCACCTTGACGGCTTCTCGCAAAGCGCTGCGTCAGGTGCGCCGTCGCGGTTTCGAAATCTTCAGACTTCATTTCAAAATTAACCAGCGCTTTGGCGAGTTGAACTGAAAACTGGGCAGTCGACGCATTCGACAGCGCCTCTTTGCAAGTACGTGCGGCGCGCTGCAAGGCGGCCTTGTCAGTCGGGCTCAAAGTATCGGCCGCCAGGCCGGCCTTGGTCAGCACCCAATCGACCAGCGCGCGGTCATAGTCATCGCCACCCAAAGCTGAATCGCCGCCTGTGGCCACGACTTCAAACACGCCTTGCGTCAAGCGCAGGATAGAAATGTCAAACGTGCCGCCGCCCAAGTCATAGATGGCAAATACGCCTTGGCTGGCGTTGTCCAGACCATACGCAATCGCCGCTGCGGTGGGCTCGTTGATCAGCCGCAGCACATGGATGCCGGCAAGCTGCGCGGCGTCCTTGGTGGCCTGGCGCTGGGCATCGTCAAAGTAGGCCGGCACGGTGATCACCGCGCCAAACAAATCGTCGTTGAAGGTGTCTTCGGCGCGGTAGCGCAGCGTGGCCAGGATCTCGGCCGACACTTGCACCGGCGTCTTGATGCCTTGCCGGGTCTGGATCGCCACCATGCCGGGTTGGTCGACAAACTGGTACGGCAGGCGCTGGTGGCCGGCCAGATCGGCCAGGCCCCGGCCCATCAGCCGTTTGACGCTGACGACGGTGTTCTCGGGGTCGTCGGCCTGCTGGGCCTGTGCGTCAAAGCCGATCTGCCGGCCCTCATCTTCCAGATAGCGCACCACCGACGGCAGCAGCACCTGGCCCTGGGCATCGGGCAGGCACTCGGCCAAGCCGTGGCGCACCGCCGCCACCAGCGAGTGGGTGGTGCCCAGGTCGATGCCCACGGCGATACGGCGGCTGTGTGGATCGGGCGCCTGGCCGGGTTCGGAGAGTTGCAGCAACGCCATCGGATGTCGGGGGTCTGGGTGAGAGAGAAGATCAAGCGTCCAGCGCTTCAAGCCGCCGGTGGATGTCGTCGCGGAAACGCGCTACAAACATCAGCGCACGCACTTGCTGCGCGGCGGCGGTAACGTCGCCCAGCGCGTCCAGTGTGTGGCCCAGCTCGGCCAGCAAGCGCTGCTGGTCGGCGGCCACCAACGTTTCCAGTTGCTCCACCGCGGCGATGTGCTGCGCCTCGTCCAGCGCCTCGCGCCAGGCCATCTGCTGCATCAGAAACGCGCTGGGCATCGCGGTGTTGTTCTCGGCCTGGATAGGCGCACCGCGTTGCTCGCACAAATAGGCGCCGCGCTGCAGTGGATCCTTCAAGCGCTGGTAAGCCTGGTTGATGCGCATGGCCCACTGCATCGCCAGCCTTTGCGCGGCCGCACCCTCGCTGGCAAAGCGGTCCGGGTGCACGCGGGCCTGCAGCGCGCGCCAGCAATCGTCCAGCGCGGCGCGGTCCAGTGCAAAGCGCGGCGGCAGGCCAAACAGCGTGAAATCGTCGTCGCTCAGGTTCATGGCAGACAAAACAAAAGCGCGGGATGCACACACCGCGCCTGGGTACTTTTGATTTTGCAAAGCCCGGGCGAAAACCCCGGAAAACCGCACTACACGCAGAACTACACGCGGAACTACACGCGGAACTACACGCGGAAGGATTCTCCGCAACCGCAGCGGTCTTTCTCGCGTGGGTTGTGAAACTTGAAGCCCTCGTTCAGGCCCTCGCGCACAAAGTCCAGCTCGGTGCCGTCCAGGTAGGGCAGGCTCTTGGGGTCGATCAGCACCTTGATGCCACGGGCTTCGAACACATGGTCTTCGGGCGCCACGTCGTCGGCGTATTCCAGCTTGTAGGCCAGGCCCGAGCAGCCGGTGGTCTTGACACCCAGGCGCACACCCACACCCTTGCCGCGTTTGCTGATGTAGCGCGTCACATGGCGTGCCGCAGCTTCTGACAAGGTCACCGCCATGATGTCAATGCGCCGCCGCCGTTGTTGCCACAGCCACCACCGTGCCACCGTGCTTGGCCTTGTAATCGTCCACCGCCGCCTTGATGGCATCCTCGGCCAGGATCGAGCAGTGGATCTTGACCGGCGGCAGTGCCAGCTCCTCGGCGATGTTGGTGTTCTTGATCTGCAGCGCCTGGTCCAGCGTCTTGCCCTTGACCCACTCGGTGACGAGTGAGCTGCTGGCAATCGCCGAGCCGCAACCATAGGTCTTGAAACGTGCATCCTCGATCAGCCCGGTGGCCGGGTTGACCTTGATCTGCAGCTTCATCACGTCGCCGCAGGCCGGTGCACCCACCATGCCGGTGCCCACGTCCTCGTCGCCCTTGTCAAAACCGCCCACGTTGCGTGGGTTTTCGTAGTGGTCGATGACCTTGTCGCTGTATGCCATTGTCTTGCTCCTGAATCAGTGGGCAGCCCACTGGATGCTGCTGATGTCGATGCCGTCCTGGTACATGTCCCAAAGCGGCGACAGCTCACGCAGCTTGGCCACCCGGTCTATCAGGGTGACCACGGCGTAATCGATCTCGGCCTCGGTGGTGAAGCGGCCGATGGTCATGCGCAGGCTGCTGTGCGCCAGCTCATCGCTGCGGCCCAGCGCCCGCAACACATAGCTGGGCTCCAGGCTGGCCGAGGTGCAGGCCGAGCCGGACGATACCGCCAAGCCCTTGACACCCATGATCAACGACTCACCCTCGACATAGTTGAACGAGATGTTCAGGTTGTGCGGCACGCGCTGCACCAGGTCGCCATTGACAAACACCTGCTCGATGCCACGCAGGCCGTTCAGCAGCTTGTTGTGCAGCATCCGGATGCGCTCTTGCTCGCTGCCCATCTCTTGTTGCGCAATGGCGTAAGCCGTGCCCATGCCCACGCATTGGTGGGTGGGCAGGGTGCCCGAGCGCATGCCCCGCTCGTGGCCACCGCCGTGCATCTGCGCCTCCAGCCGCACCCGGGGCTTGCGCCGCACGTACAGCGCACCAATGCCCTTGGGGCCGTAGGTCTTGTGCGAGGCCAGGCTCATCAGATCAACCGGCAGCTTGCTGATGTCGATCACCACTTTGCCGGTGGCCTGCGCCGCATCGACGTGGAAGACGATGCCGCGCTCGCGGCAGATATTGCCCAGCGTGACGATGTCCTGGATGACGCCGATCTCGTTGTTGACCAGCATCACCGAGGCCAGGATGGTGTCGGGCCGCAGCGCATCCTTGAAACGGTCGATGTCGATCAGGCCGTTTTCCATCACGTCCAGGTAGGTGGCGTCGAAGCCCTGGCGCTCCAGCTCGCGCACGCTGTCCAAGGTGGCTTTGTGCTCGGTCTTCACGGTGATGACGTGCTTGCCCCGGCTTTTGTAAAACTGCGCCGCGCCCTTCAAGGCCAGGTTGATCGACTCGGTGGCGCCGCTGGTCCAGACGATCTCGCGCGGGTCGGCGTTGATCAGTGCGGCCACTTGCTCACGCGATTTTTCGACGATCGCCTCGGCCTCCCAGCCCCAGGCATGGCTGCGTGACGCCGGGTTGCCAAAGTGCTCGCGCAGCCACGGGATCATCGCGTCAACAACACGGGGGTCTACCGGCGTGGTGGCGCCGTAATCGAGGTAGATGGGAAAGTGCGGGGTCATGGTTCGGCAGTGAGGCGAAGAATCCAATTACTTGGACATGGCGTTGCCAAGGGCAAACACCGAATTGGGCGCGGTGATCTTGATCGGCTTGACCACCGGGATCGACGAGATCGCCCGCTTGATCGGCGTCTCCTCGATCGACACACCCTTGGCAAGCTGGTCTTCAACCAGTTTTTTCAGCGAGATCGAATCCAGAAACTCGATCATCTTCTGGTTCAGGCTGGCCCACAGATCGTGCGTCATGCAGCGGCCGGCGTCGTCGCCCATGCAGTTTTCCTTGCCGGCGCAGCCGGTGGCGTCCAGCGGCTCGTCCACCGCAACAATGATGTCGGCCACGGTGATCAGGTCGCTTTTGCGGCCGAGGGAATAACCACCGCCTGGGCCGCGGGTGCTCTCAACCAACTCATGCCGGCGCAGCTTGCCAAACAACTGCTCCAGGTAGGACAGCGAGATCTGCTGGCGTGCGCTGATCGCTGCCAAGGCCACCGGCCCGTTGTTCGAGCGCAGCGCCAGATCGATCATCGCCGTGACGGCAAAACGGCCTTTGGTGGTCAAACGCATGGATGCTTCTCCTGACGGCCGGGTTGGTGGATGCGGCAAAAGTGCCTGCTCTGGCCTGTACCCGACTGATGTAGTCAAGTATAGCCGAACCCGACTGATTTGCTCGGCATTGCTGGGCGCGGGGGCATTCCGCGCGGGGGCACTCAGCGCGGGGGCGGCACGTCCGCCAGGCGGCGCTGCAGCTCGGCCAGCACACCGTCGCAAGCCGGCTCGATCAGGTTCAACACCTGGTCGAAGCCCTGCACACTGCCGTAATACGGATCAGGCACTTCGTCGGCCCAGCCAGTGCCAACACGGCCGGCGGCAAACGGCAGCAGCAGGTGCAGGCGTGGGTGCTGCTGGGCCGGGCAGCGCTCGCGCAGCGTGGCCAGGTTGCTGCGGTCCATCGCCAGCACCAAATCGAAGCGCTCAAAATCGCTTTCCAGCACCGGCCTGGATTTGAGACCGGCCACCGCATAACCGCGCTGGCCGGCCTGGGACACCGCACGGGGATCGGCCGGCGTGCCCCGGTTGAAGCCATGGGTGCCGGCGGAATCCACCAGCACCTGGTCACCCAGGCCGGCCTGCGCCAGCTTGCTGCGCAGCACCGCCTCGGCCATTGGCGAGCGGCAGATGTTGCCAGTGCACACCATCAACACTTGCAAACGCGCCTGGGCTGACTGTCGGCGCCGAAACCAGTTTTTGATCATGGGCCTGAAGGATAACGGAGCGCAGCCACGGCGCAGGCCGGGCCGCTGGCCGGTCGGTCAGCCTTTGCCCACCACCAAAGGCAGCACATTGCTGTCGTGCCCACCCGCACCAAACGCCTGCTCACGCAGCAAGGCAAGCTGGTCGCGCACCCGGGCCGCTTTTTCAAATTCCAGGTTCCTGGCGTGGTCCAGCATCTGCTTTTCCAGCAGCTTGATGCGCTTGGCCAGGTCTTTTTCGCTCATCGCCTCGATCTCGGCCGCCTCCACCAGGCCACGCACCTTGCTCTTGTCGTCCTGGGCACTGATCACACCGTCGATCAGCTCCTTGACCTGCTTGATCACACTGCGCGGCGTGATGCCCATCAACGCGTTGTGCGCAATCTGCTTGTCGCGTCGGCGCTCGGTCTCGCCGATGGCCTTGGTCATCGAGTCGGTGATCTTGTCGGCGTACAGGATGGCGCGGCCGTTCAGGTGGCGCGCGGCCCGGCCTATGGTCTGGATCAGGCTGCGCTCGGAGCGAAAAAAGCCTTCCTTGTCGGCATCCAGGATCGCCACCAAGGACACCTCGGGGATGTCCAGGCCTTCACGCAGCAGGTTGATGCCCACCAGCACGTCGAATACGCCCAGGCGCAGATCGCGCAGGATCTCCACCCGTTCCACGGTGTCGATGTCGCTGTGCAGGTAGCGCACCTTGACACCGTTGTCGCTCAGATAGTCGGTTAACTGCTCGGCCATGCGCTTGGTCAAGGTGGTGATCAGCACCCGCTCACCGATCACCGTGCGGTCGCGGATCTCCTGCAGCACATCGTCCACCTGGTGCGCGGCCGGCCGCACCTCCACCATCGGATCCACCAGGCCGGTGGGCCGCACAAGCTGCTCTACCACCGCGCCGGCATGTTCCTGCTCGTAGGCGGCCGGCGTGGCCGAGACGAAGACCGTCTGCCGGATCTTGCCCTCGAACTCCTCAAACTTGAGCGGCCGGTTGTCCAGCGCGCTGGGCAGGCGGAAACCGTATTCCACCAAGGTGCTCTTGCGCGCCTTGTCGCCGTTGTACATGCCGCCAAACTGGCCGATCAGCACATGGCTTTCGTCAAAGAACATGATCGCGTCGGGCGGCAGGTAATCCACCAGGGTGGACGGTGGATCACCCGGCCGGCCACCCGACAAATGCCGGCTGTAGTTCTCGATGCCTTTGCAGTGGCCCACCTCCTGCATCATCTCCAGGTCAAAGCGGGTGCGCTGCTCCAGCCGCTGCGCCTCCACCAGCTTGCCGGTGGCCACAAACTGCGCCACCCGTTCACGCAGCTCGGTCTTGATGGTGTCGATCGCGGCCAGCACCCGGTCGCGTGGGGTCACGTAATGGCTTTTGGGGTAAATGGTGAAACGCGGCACTTTCTGGCGGATTCTTCCGGTCAACGGGTCCAGCAGGCTCAGGGCTTCGATCTCATCGTCAAACAGTTCCAGCCGCACCGCCAGCTCGCTGTGCTCGGCCGGGAAGATGTCGATGGTGTCGCCGCGCACCCGGAAGGTGCCGCGCGCAAAG
>JANOBL010001011.1:0-2893 GCA_031411635.1 Betaproteobacteria bacterium | reverse complement strand
GCGTGCTGCCGCAGCGCCCCGGACAGGAGCAGCGCACCACGCTGGCTGTGATCGGTGTCACCACGCTGTCCACCGCGGCGATGGTGGTCTACCCGCTGATCGCCCGCGCCATGGGCCTGAGCCCGGCACTGGCCGGGCTGTTCATCGGCGGCACCATCCACGACGTGGCCCAGGTGGTGGGCGCCGGCTACACGCTGGGGCCAGAGGCCGGTGATATCGCCACCATCGTCAAGCTGTTCCGGGTGGCGATGCTGGCCGCCGTGGTGCTGGTGGTGTCGCTGGCGTTCAAAACGGCGCGCGAGCAGGCCGCTGCCGCCGCAGCCACACCCGCTGCCGGCCGCCAGCCGCTGGTACCGTGGTTTTTGTGGTTGTTTGCAGCCATGGTGCTTGCCAACTCGGCCGGCAGCTTGAGCGCCCCGCTGCAGCAGGGCCTGGGCTGGGCCTCACGCGCCTGCCTGGTGGTGGCAATTGCCGCGCTGGGCATGAAAACCAGCTTCATGCAGCTCGCCCAGGCTGGCTGGCAGCCAATTGCGCTGATCGCGATCGAAACCGTGTGGATGGCCACGCTGGTGCTGGCCGCCATCGCCTGGATGCGCGTCCATCCCGGGCTATAATTTTTTGGTTGTTGCCGGTGTAGCTCAGTTGGTAGAGCAGCTCATTCGTAATGAGAAGGTCGGGGGTTCGACTCCTCTCTCCGGCACCACAGGATTCAAGGGCTTGGCTGCAGCCAGGCCGTTTTTTTGGGTAAACATTCGGTAAACCCGTCGCCGTCGCCGGTAGTTCTGGTTGCTGACGCACGAATCGCTGAACACTTTTCGCGTTTGAGCATACGGTTGCGGCCCATGGCTGCAGCGGCATTCGAGCTTGACGAGCCGCAATGCCCGGCCTGCGGCGCACCGCTTGCTGCCTGTCTTGATGGACAAGGCCCGGCACAAGGCCGGGCGGTGCAATTCAACGGGCAGCGTTACCTGGCAAGACCGTGCGCCCCATGCAGCCCAGCAACGGCAGCGTCCATGGCGTGGGGGCAACTTTGGGGGCAACTATCGGGAGAATCGGCCACTTGCCGGGCCACTTGCCGGGCCACTGCGGTGCCTGTCGGAGCACCTATCAAAGACCGACCAGGTCGGTGCCGCCAAAGTCACCGCCCGCCAAATCGGGTGGCTCACCGGGATGGGTGAGACGCCGTTCAGCCAGGCTTTGCTTTTCGCGCATGCGCGACAGGATGCCGGCTTCTTCCTTCAGCGAGAAAAACGCTGGATAGAGCGAGCGCTCGGTGGCCATCATCTCGGGACGGCCACCGAAAGTGCCGATCTGCTCCATCACCTTGGAGAACTCGATCGACAACAGCACAGCCGGTGCGTTGACCGAGTGGTTCATGCGCTCTTCGGACTTGATGCTGAAACACAGCATGCGCTCGTAGTAGCGCACATGGCGCGGGTTGACCTCGATCAGCAGCATGTCGTAGCCGCGGATTCGATGTGCCACCACATAGGCCACGTGGAACAGCGCGGCCAACACCCGCTTGGTGCCCACCGTGGGATCAACCGCCAGCTTGGTGAACTCGCACAGGCGGCGGCCCTGGCTGCGGAAGGCTTCTACCTCGGCGGGAAATGCATCGTCCGCGCTCAGCCGCTTGGGGCCGTCAAACGACACGGTGATGGTGCCGATGATCGCGTCGCGCTCCACCGCAGACAGCGTGAACTTGTTGACCGACTGGTCGGTGGGCAGGGTGACCTCGGTATAGCCGCGCCAACCATAGCGGTTCTTGATCAGGTTGTTGACCAAGCCGCGGCGCTCGCCAGATTCGGCAGCCTTGATCTTGAAGCGGCGCGGCCCGACGGGGCCGTCCGGCAATAGATCAATGCGTGGATCGGTGACCAGCATGCTGCCGGTCTGACCCCGCCAAATCACCGACGCCGCGTAAATCGTGCTTGACTTCAAGTGTGCACCGCTGGGCAAACCCATAAACGCACGGCAGGGAAGGAGCGCCGTGTACCACTCGATGATAGCGGTTGCACAGCGACAGCAACATGTCCATTGCCCACCCCCCCACGCACAAATGGGCGGACGACCACCCATGTGCGGTGTCCCAGCCTTGCGGCTCAGGGGCGCCGCAGGCCAGGGTTGATCAGCGCCAGCAGTGTTTGCAACGAGTCGGCCTGGTGCGGCGGCTTGTCCGGCCGCAACCGCAGCATGCGGGGAAAGCGCAGTGCCACGCCACTTTTGTGGCGCGGGCTGTGTGCGATGGCCTCGAACCCCAGCTCGAACACCAGCGTGGGCCGCACGCTGCGCACCGGGCCAAACTTCTCCAGCGTGGTGGCGCGGATGACCTGGTCCACCGCCTTGAACTCGGCATCGGTCAGGCCGGAATAGGCCTTGGCAAAGGCCAGCAATTGCAAGCCGCCGGGCTGGGCCGGCTCGCGGGCGGCGATGGCGGCCAATACCGCATCGGCTTCGGCCAAGCTGGCCGGCGGGCGGCTCCAGACCGCGAAGGTGTAGTCGGTGTACAAGCCGGCGCGGCGGCCATGGCCGGCCTGGGCGTAGATCAACACGCCATCCACCGTGTAGGGCTCGATCTTCCACTTCCACCAGACGCCGTCGGCCTTGGTGCGGCCGCTGCCGTAGCCGGCGTCGTGGTGCTTCAGCATCAGGCCTTCGACACCCCGCTGCCGGCTCTGGGCGCGGTGCGCCGCCAGCGTTGCCCAGCTCTCGGCTTGCACCAGCGGCGACAACAACCAGCCAGTGCCAGCCAGCAGTGTTTCCAGGCTTTGGCGACGCTGGTGCTGCGGCAGGCAACGCTGGTCCTGGCCGTGCAGCGCCAGCAGGTCGTAGGCGACAAAGCGCACCGGTGCGTCGGCCAGCAGCTTGCGGCTCACGGTCTTGCGGTTCAGGC
>JANOBL010001010.1:0-8257 GCA_031411635.1 Betaproteobacteria bacterium | reverse complement strand
GTGCGGGCCGTGGCCGGGCGGGGTATCGCAGCATTTGTGGAAGGCCGCGAACTGCGACTGGGCAGCACCCGCTTCATGCAGGAACTGAACGTCGATATCGCGCCGCTGGCCGGCGAAGCGGCGCAGTGGCAGGCTCGCGGCTGCACGGTCTCCTGGCTTGCCGAGGTGCCTTCTGGCGGGTCTGCCAACCAATCGGCCAACGCATCGGCCAAGCCCAGCTTGCTGGGCCTGCTGGCTTTCGGCGATGCCCCGAAGGCCAGCGCCGCAGCGGCCGTCACTGCATTGCAGAAGATGGGCATCCGCTCGGCGCTCATCACCGGCGACAACGCTGGCAGCGCCCAAGGGGTGGCACAGGCCGTCGGCATCACCGATGTGCATGCCGACGTGTTGCCCGAACACAAGGCCGACATCGTGACGCAGCTCAAAGCCAGTGGCGCAAGAGTCGCGATGGTCGGCGACGGCCTCAACGACGCACCCGCGCTGGCGATCGCCGATGTCGGCATCGCCATGTCCACAGGCACCGACGTGGCCATGCACACGGCCGGCATCACGCTGATGCACGGCGACCCGTCCCTGGTGGCCGACGCCATCGACATCTCGCGCCGCACCTACGCCAAGATCCGGCAGAACCTGTTCTGGGCTTTCATTTACAACGTGGTGGGCATCCCGCTGGCCGCGTTCGGGTTGCTGAGCCCGGTGATCGCTGGCGCGGCGATGGCCTTCAGCAGTGTCAGCGTCGTCGGCAACGCGCTGCTGCTGCGGCGCTGGAAGGGAGCAGCCCGATGAACGGCGCCGGGCAGTTCAACATCGGCGAGGCCGCCTCGCGTGCTGGCGTGTCGGCCAAGATGGTGCGGCACTATGAGTCGCTGGGTTTGCTGCCGGCGGTGGCGCGAACCGACGCAGGCTACAGGCGTTACAGCGACAAGGAAGTGCACACGCTGCGTTTCATTCGCCGTGCGCGCGACCTGGGTTTCAGCATGGCCGAGATCGGAGAGTTGTTGAAGCTGTGGCAGAACCGCCGCCGCGCCAGCGCCGACGTAAAGCGGATTGCCCAGCGGCATGTCGCCGACCTGGAGCGTCGCATGGCAGCGATGGCGGACATGCGCGATTCGCTGAGGCACCTGGCCGACTGCTGCCAGGGCGATCAACGCCCGGACTGTCCCATCCTTGAGGACCTGGCCTTGGCCACCACCTCGCCCAGCGTCTTCAGGCCACTGCCCGGATGAGCAACAAAGACATTGGCCGCGTCGCCAAGCGGGTGATGGCCACAGGGTCGCTGGCCGGATCAAACGGCATCTGGCTGGCGATGCAGTGCAGGATGGCGCAGGTGTCGATGCCCGACGCCAGCAGCGTGCAAGCGCCGGTGGCCGGGACGGCCAGGACCAAATCGGCCAGGGTGTTCACGAGCGTGGTTTTCATCGTTGTTTGCAGGGGGCGGTTGGCAAAACTTCCGGTCAGCAGTGGACCAGCGTGGGCAGGCTGCGTCACCAGTTCACGGCGCGCTGCAGCGATAACTGGCTGCCAACGCGGCCGGGCCGGTAATGCGGGTACAGCGGCCAGCGGCAGATGGGACGCGTGGCCTGCACCGCAAACGGCGGCACCCGGTCCATCGCACGCAGCACGGGTGCATCGATCGCCTGCCGATGGGCCGGCCCGGTGGCGGTGTTGCCGATCTCCGCAGGCGCGGCCGGCACCCGCTGGGCCGCTGTCACCACCGCCCCGCCGTCGGCCAGTGCCAGCGCCGAAGGTGGCAGGCTTCGGCCAGACCGGCCCACGGCGGGACCAGCCGGCCTGCGATTTTTCGATCCAGGCCAAGGGCTGCCTGATGAGCATCCCCGGCGAGCGTGACGGCCGGCCCGGCGCCGGGCCGCAAAAAGTGGGCATTCCCATCGTCGACCTGATGACCGGCAGGTACACCGCCGCGGCGGCACTGGCCGCGCTGGCCCGGCGCGACCGCAGCAGCCAGGGCGAGACCATCGACATCGCGATTTATGCGCTGCGCGCGTTACGCCCATGCCACATGCCGTGGCTGGCCATCTCATCAACGATGCGCATGATCAGCGCTGCCGTGGCCGACACCGCACGGGCCGGCCCCTTGCTTTTGGCCAGCACCATCGAGACGGTGCGCTGCAGTGGTGGATCGACGATGCGCGATGCCTGCAAGCTGCCGTTGCCGATCTCGGCCCACACCGCATGCAGCGGCAGCACCGTGTAAAGCCGCTCCTGCGCCACCAGCGAGCGCTGCAGCGGCAGCGAATCGGCCTCGATCACCGGTGCCAGCCGGATGTGGTGCTGGCGCGCGGCCGCGTCCAGCGCGGTGCGCAAACCATTGGGCGCGGCCGGCAGGATGAACGGCAGATCGTCCAGCGCGGCAAACTTGATCTCGGGCGCGGCCGTCAGGCGGTCGCCCTGCGGCCCCACCAGGCAGCTATCCACCTGGGCCAGCGCCTGCTCCTGCTCGGGCAGCGCCGCGCCGTAGCGGTACAGCACGGCAATGTCCACCCGGGCATCGGCCAGCCACTCTTCCACCTGGCCGCTGGAGCCCTCCAGCACCTTCAGGTGGATGCCCGGGTGCTCGGCCCGCAACACCGAGAACAAGCGCCCCACCAGGCTGCCGCCAATCGACGGCAACAGCCCCAGCGTGACCCGGCCGGCAGGATCGCGCGCCTCGCCGTGGATCTCGGTCTCCAGCATCTCGGCATCCTGCAGCAGCGCCCGCACCTGCACCAGGATGCGCTGGCCCAGCTCTGACAGCGCCACACCGCGCCCGGTGCGCACAAACAGCCTGGCCTTGCAATCGCGCTCCAGCGCGTTGAGCTGGCGGCTCAGCAGCGATTGATTGCTGTCCAGAAACAGCGCCGCGCGGGTCAGGCTGCCCAGCTCGGCAATCGCCAAAAACGCCCGCCAGCGCTGCAGATCGGCCGTCAGGTCGAGTTGGAAGCCGGTGGCTTTGGCGGGCTGCATCGCGCGGATTCTGCATCCCCGATGGCCTGCCAGGACCGGCATGGCACAGCTCTTGCCGGCAAGACAAGCGTGACAACCCGCTGCCCGGCCGCCGCAAGCTGCCGCAAAATCCGCCCCCATGGAACTGACCCCGCGCGAAAAAGACAAGCTGCTGATCTTCACTGCCGCCCTGCTGGCCGAGCGGCGCAAGGCACGTGGCCTGAAGCTCAACTACCCCGAGGCGGTGGCGCTGATCAGCGCGGCGATCATGGAGGGCGCACGCGACGGCAAATCGGTGGCCGCGCTGATGAGCGACGGCAAAACCGTGCTGAGCCGCGACGACGTGATGGACGGCATTGCCGAGCTGATCCCCGAGATCCAGGTCGAAGCCACGTTTCCGGACGGCACCAAGCTGGTGACCGTGCACCAACCGATTGCGTGAACACGCATCAAGCCATTCATCAAACCATTGGCAGCCGCATGAAAAAACATCTTTTGTCCACCAGCCTGGCCTTGGGCGCCGGCCTGGTGCAAGCGCACAGCGGGCACGGCCTGCCGGGTAGTTTTCACTGGCATGCCGACGACGCCTTGCTGCTGATGGTCCTGGCCTTGATGGCGGCCATCGGCCTGTGGCTGGCGCGTCAAAAGTGAGCCGACCATGACCCCTGGCGAACTGCTCACCGATCCCGGCGACCATGCGCTGAACCCCGGCCGCCGCAGCCACACCCTGGTGGTGCAAAACAGCGGCGACCGGCCGATCCAGGTGGGATCGCACTACCACTTTGCCGAGACCAACGGCGCGCTGCAGTTTGACCGCGCCGCTGCACGCGGCATGCGGCTGAACATCGCCAGCGGCACGGCGGTGCGCTTTGAGCCCGGCCAGCAGCGCACGGTGGAACTGGTGGACTACGCCGGTGCGCGCGCGGTCTGGGGCTTCTGCGGCCTGGTGCAAGGAAAACTCTGATGGCAACGATTGCACGGCGTGCCTACGCCGAAATGTTCGGCCCCACCGTGGGCGACCGGCTGCGGCTGGCCGATACCGCGCTGGTGATCGAGGTGGAAGACGACTTCACCTTGCGTGCCGGCGGTTACGGCGAGGAAGTGAAATTTGGCGGCGGCAAGACCATCCGCGACGGCATGGGCCAGAGCCAGGTGCCCAACGGCCCGGGCGCGCACGAGGCCTGCGACCTGGTGATCACCAATGCGCTGATCGTCGACCACTGGGGCATCGTCAAGGCCGACATCGGTATCAAGCGAAACCGCATCTGCGCCATCGGCAAAGCCGGCAACCCGGATGTGCAACCGGGTGTGGACATCGTCATCGGCCCGGGCACCGAGATCCTGTCGGCCGAGGGCATGATCCTCACCGCCGGCGGCATCGACACCCACATCCACTTCATCTGCCCGCAGCAGATTGAAGAATCGCTGATGTCGGGCATCACGACGATGATGGGCGGCGGCACCGGCCCGGCCACCGGCACCTTTGCCACCACCTGCACACCCGGGCCCGAGAACATCAAGCTGATGCTGCAAGCGGCCGAGGCCTTTGCCATGAACCTGGGCTTCCTCGGCAAAGGCAACGCCAGCCGGCCCGAGGCGCTGCACCAGCAGGTGGAGGCCGGCGCGGTGGGCCTCAAATTGCACGAGGACTGGGGCACCACGCCAGCGGCGATCGACAACTGCCTGGACGTGGCCGAACAGCACGATGTGCAGGTGTCGATCCACAGCGATACGCTCAACGAGAGCGGCTTTGTCGAGAACACGATTGCCGCGACGAAAGGCCGCACGCTGTGCGCCTTTCACACCGAGGGCGCCGGTGGTGGCCATGCGCCCGACATCATGCGGGTGGTGGGCGAGGCCAATTTTCTGCCGTCATCCACCAACCCGACGATGCCCTACACCGTCAACACGGTGGACGAGCACCTGGACATGTTGATGGTCTGCCACCACCTGGACGCCAGCGTGGCCGAGGACCTGGCGTTTGCCGAAAGCCGCATCCGCCGCGAGACGATTGCCGCCGAAGACGTGTTGCACGACTTGGGCGCGATCAGCATGTTCAGCAGCGACAGCCAGGCCATGGGCCGGGTGGGCGAAGTGATCATCCGCTGCTGGCAAACAGCGCACAAGATGAAGGGCCAGCGCGGTGCACTGCCCGGCGACACGGCGCGCCACGACAACGCGCGTGTCAAGCGCTACATCGCCAAGCTGACGATCAACCCGGCGCTGAGCCACGGCATTGCGCACGAGGTGGGCAGCGTGGAGCTGGGCAAATGGGCCGACCTGGTGCTGTGGCGGCCGGCGTTTTTTGGCGTCAAGCCCAGCGTGGTGTTGAAAGGCGGCTTCATCGCCGCCGCCGCGATGGGCGATCCCAATGCCAGCATCCCCACACCGCAGCCGGTGCACTACAGGCCGATGTTTGGCAGCTACGGCAAGGCGGTGGCTGCCACATCGCTGAGCTTTGTCAGCGCTGCCAGCCTGGCCAATGGCGCGGTAGGGGCTTATGGCCTGGCCAAGCGGCTGGTGGCGGTCAAGGGCAACCGCACGGTCAACAAGGCCAGCATGCTGCACAACCATTACATGCCGGTGATGGAGATCGACGCCCAGACCTACCAGGTGCGTGCCGATGGCGTGTTGCTGACCTGCGAGCCGGCGGCCGAGCTGCCAATGGCGCAGCGCTATTTTTTGTTTTGAGGTCAGCGTGATGCCGCCCACCGGTGGCAGCAGCTCGATCGCCACCTTGATGCGCAGCGCCTGCGCCAGCCCCTGGCTTTCGAGATAACACACCACCGTGCCGGCAACAAAAGCCGGCGCCGAGCGCTGGCGCAGCTTCAGGGTGGAACGCAGTGCGCGGTCGGTCTGGGTCATCGCGCCTACATGCCTTGTTCGGAATGAAGACAGTCGATATCTTCAATGGATCGTCATGATCGTGCCGCTCACAATCCGGCACCACGAACCCCGCCACGAACCAGGCCCCTTGATGCACACCTCCCGTCGCCAATTCATCCTCGGCAGCGTCGCCACGGCATTTCTGGCGGCGGCGCCCCGCGCCTTTGCGGCCACCTATCCAGACCGGCCCATCCTTTTCGTCTGCCCGTGGCCGGCCGGTGGCACCGCCGACCTGACGATGCGTGCGCTGTGCGCCGCCGCCGCAAAAACGCTGGGCCAGACCATCGTCGTCGACAACAAGGCCGGTGCTTCGGGCATGCTGGGCCTGAAGGCGATGGCCAGCGCCAAGCCCGACGGCTACACCATCGGCCAGATCCCGATCTCGGTAACCCGGTTTGCGCAGCTTGGCACGGTGCAGATCGATCCGCTGACGGACTTGAGCTACATCGCCCGCACATCAGGCCAGACCTTTGGCATCGCGGTGCGCGCCGACGCGCCGTGGAAAACGCTGAAGGATTTTGTCGCCGCGGCCAAGGCCAGCCCCGGCAAGCTTACCTATGGCAGCGCCGGCATCGGCGGCGCCACGCATGTGGGCATGGAAGAGTTTGCGCTGGTGGCGGGTGCGCAGTTCAACCACATCCCGTACAAGGGCGGCGCGCCGGCACTGCAGGACTTGATCGGCGGCCAGATCGACGCGCTGGCCGATTCCAGCTCGTGGGCGCCACATGTCAAGGCCGGCAAGCTGCGGCTGCTGGCCACCTGGGGCGAGAAGCGCACCCAGGATTTTCCCGAGGTGCCAACGCTGCGCGAACAAGGCTTCGATGTGGTCGTCGATGCACCAAATGGTGTTGGCGCGCCGAAGGGGCTGGACCCGGCGATCGAGAAGCGGCTGCGCGAGGCCTTCAAGCTGGCCGCCGCCAGCCCCGAATTTGTCGCCGCCTGCGAAAAAATCGACGCACCGGTGATGTACCTGGACGGCCCCGACTACGAGAAGTACGCCGCAGCCACCTACCGCAAGGAGACACAATTGATCCAGCGCCTCAAACTGAAAGACCTGATGGCCAAAGGTTGAGATGAACACACCCACACCTCTGATCCGCCTGCACGCCGACGACAACGTGCTGGTGGCGCGCCACACCATCGGCCTGGGCCAGGAGCTGCCCGAGTTTGGTCTGCGAATGCGCTCGCAGATACCGGCCGGCCACAAGATCGCCGCGCGCCGCATCGCCGCCGGCGAGCCGGTGAAAAAGTACAACGCGGTGATCGGCATGGCCGCGCGTGACATCGAAGCCGGCGAGCATGTGCATGCGCACAACCTGACGCTGGTCGATTTTGACCGCGACCCCGGCTTTGGCGAGGACGTGCGCCCGGTGGCCTATCTGCCCGAAGACCAGCGCGCCACGTTCATGGGCATCGTGCGGCCCGACGGGCGGGTGGCCACACGCAACTTCATCGGCATCATCGCGTCGGTCAACTGCTCGGCCACCGCGATCAACCACATCGCCGCGCACTTCACGCCCGAGCGGCTGGCGCCCTACCCCAACGTCGACGGTGTGGTGGCTTTTGCGCAGACCAGCGGCTGCGGCATGTCGTCGCCCAGCGAACATTTCGACGTGCTGCGGCGCACGATTGCCGGCTACACCCGCCACCCCAACCTGGCCGGCGTGCTGATCGTCGGCCTGGGCTGCGAGCGCAACCAGGTGGCGGATCTCGTGTCGTCGCAAAAGCTGGTGCCGGACAACAACCTGCAGACCATGGTGATGCAGGACACCGGCGGCACCCGCGCGACGATTGCCGCCGGCATTGCGGCGGTGCAATCGATGCTGCCGGCGGCCAATGCGGTGCGGCGCCAGCCGGTCAGCGCCGCGCACCTGAAGATCGGGCTCGAATGCGGCGGCTCCGACGGCTTTTCGGGCATCAGTGCCAACCCGGCGCTGGGCGCGGCGATGGACATCCTGGTGCGCCACGGCGGCACCGCGATCCTGTCGGAAACGCCGGAGATCCACGGCGTTGAATACATGCTGACGCGGCGTGCCATCACGCCCGAGGTGGGCCAGAAGCTGCTGGACCGCCTGGCCTGGTGGGAGGAGTACACACGTGGCCACAACGGCCAGTTCAACGGTGTTGTCGGCCCCGGCAACCAGGCCGGCGGCCTGGCCAACATCTTCGAAAAATCGCTGGGCTCGGCGATGAAAGGCGGCACCACGCCGCTGCAGGCGGTGTACGAGTACGCCGAGCCCATCACCGCCGCCGGCTTTGTGTTCATGGATTCACCCGGCTACGACCCGGTGGCCACCACCGGCCAGATCGCCAGCGGCGCCAACCTGATCTGCTTTACCACCGGCCGCGGCTCGATGTTTGGCTCCAAGCCGGCGCCGACGATCAAGCTGGCCAGCAACACGCCAATGTTCACGCGCCTGGAAGAGGA
>JANOBL010001009.1:0-1719 GCA_031411635.1 Betaproteobacteria bacterium | reverse complement strand
TGGAAGAGCGCATCGCCACCGCGCGGCACTTCCGCGTCTTTCCGGGTGAGGGTGTGCACAGCGAGCAGGTGGCCGATCTGGTCACCCGGCTGGCCACGCTGGGCTACCGGGGTGATTACAGCTTCGAGGTGTTCAACGACGACTACCAGCAGATGCCGCTGCCGCTGGTGGCCCAGCGCGCCCGTGCCTCGGCGGTGTGGCTGGGCGAGGACGTGCTGCGCCGCGCGGTGCCGCTGCCCAACCGGATGCGGCTCAGGGCTGCCCAGCTCTGAACTGGCAGAGCTGGCAGCGCGGTGCGGCATGTCAGCGATAATCGTTGCACCATGGCCAATCCCTCCGCAATCGACGTTCAACGCTTCATCGCCGCCGGCCTGCCCTGCGAGCATCTGGAGGTGGATGGTGACGGCCAGCACTTTTTTGCCACCATCGTGTCGGCCGAGTTTGCCGGTTTGAGCCGGGTGGCCCGCCACCAGCGGGTTTACCGCGCACTGGGCGACAAGATGCGGGCCGAGATCCATGCGCTGTCGATGAAGACGCTGACCCCTGCGGAGTGGGCTGCTGCCACCGCGCAGCAGCCCAGCGCACCCACCCACCACTGATCCGCCGGCGGCCGTTGGCTGCGGGCAGCGCCAGTTGGGCCGCCCACCCGCCGTGTTGCCGGCAATATTCCGAGGCCCAATCCATGGACCAACTCATCATCCGCGGCGGACGCCGATTGAACGGCACGGTGTCTATCGCCGGCGCCAAAAACGCCGCCTTGCCCGAGCTGTGCGCCGCATTGCTGGTGGCCCAGCCGCTGGTGCTGCACAACGTGCCGCAACTGCAGGATGTGGCCACGATGCTCAAGCTGCTGCGCAGCATGGGTGTGGTGGCCGAGCGCAGCACCACCCAGCCCGACAGGGTGACGCTGGATGCACGCCAGATCACCAGCCCGGAAGCGCCGTACGAACTGGTCAAGACCATGCGCGCCGCGATCCTGGCACTGGGCCCGCTGCTGGCGCGTTTTGGCCAGGCCCGGGTGTCGTTGCCGGGTGGCTGTGCAATCGGCTCGCGGCCGGTGGACCAGCACATCAAGGGCCTGCAGGCGATGGGCGCCGAGATCACGGTCGAGCATGGCTACATCCTGGCCAAGGCGCCCAACACCACCGATACGCGGCCAGGCCGGCTGCGCGGTGCGCGCATCACCACCGACATGGTCACCGTCACCGGCACCGAGAACCTGTTGATGGCTGCGGTGCTGGCGGATGGCGAGACGGTGCTGGAAAACGCCGCGCAAGAGCCCGAGATCCCCGACTTGGCCGAGTTGCTGATCACGATGGGCGCGCGCATCGAAGGCCATGGCAGCAGCCGCATCCGCATCCACGGTGTTGAGCATCTGCATGCACCGGACCGGCCGCACCGCATCATCCCGGACCGCATTGAGGCCGGCACCTTCTTGTGTGCAGTGGCGGCAGCGGGCGGTGATGTCACCTTGCAAGGCGCCAACGCGCATCACCTGGATGCGCTGATCGACAAGCTGCGCGAGAGCGGCGCCAACATCAGCGACGGGGTGCAGGACGGCCAGGCCTGGATCCGCGTGCGCTCCGACGGCCGGCCGCGTGCGGTGGGTTTCCGCACCAGCGAGTACCCGGCGTTTCCCACCGACATGCAGGCCCAGTTGATGGCGGTGAACTGCATCGCCGAGGGCACGGCGCGCATCAGCGAGACGATCTTCGAAAA
>JANOBL010001008.1:0-3402 GCA_031411635.1 Betaproteobacteria bacterium | reverse complement strand
CCGGATCCCACAGCAAGTCCACCTGCTCACCCGCCAGCACACCGCGCCAGTGTTGTGGCTGGCCCGGGTGATGCTTGGCCGCGGGTTTGCCCACAGGCTGCAACCGGGCCAGGTCGGACTCGGCCAGCAGGCTGCCCAGGTTGCGCCAATCCAGCAACACCTGCAGCGTGCGCAACTCACCGGCGCTGTACTCGATGACATGCTGGTCGGCGCGCAGCACCCGCTCCAGCCGGATGCCGCTGGCATCGCGGCGCCAGATGTCGGTCAGGTCGTTGCCCTTGATCCAGGTGATCTCGGTGCTGCTGCGGCTGAGCTGCCAGTGCTGGGTTTGCACCGGTTGGCCCTTGGGCGTCCAACTGACCTTGAAGCGCGCCACCAGGTCAGGCCCGGCGCTTGCATCAGCCATCGCTGGCGCCAGCACCGCCGCCAGCAGCAAGCCCAGCAAGCAACGGCACCAGCGCATCAAAACCCAAACGCCTCGCGCATCACATGGAAGATCCAGTTCTGCTCCATGCTGCCGCGCACCAGGTAGGCCTTGGGGCCACGGGCCCAGATGCCCACGTCCTCGCCGCCATGGGTTTCGCTGCCCAGCGGCACGGTGGCTTCTTGCAGAAAGTTCAGCGCCGTGGTGTCCACGCTGCTCAGGTCGGGCCGGGCGACCGGGCCCCGGTAGCCGGGGCCGTTGGCATAGGCCAAGGTGGTCCAGGGCAGGCCATTTTTGTCGCGCGACAGCTTGCTGGCCTCGCCGTCGTTGTCGGGCACGTCTTTGACCAGGCCCAGGATTGGGTTGCCACGGTGCGGGTAGCCGGCCATCGTCAGCGTGTGGCTGTGGTCGGCGGTGACGATGATCAGCGTGTCCAGCTCACTGGTCATCTCCATCGCCCGGCGCACCGCGTTGCTCATCTCGATGGTGTCGAGCAGTGCACGCCGGGCATTGCCGGCATGGTGGGCATGGTCGATGCGGCCGCCTTCCACATGCAGAAAATAGCCTTTGTCGCCGGATTTTTCGGCCGCCGCCTGCAGCACCCGGATCGACTTTTCGGTCATCTCGGTCAGCGACGGCTCACCGGCCGGGTCGGTGGCGCGGTCGGCCTCGTACTGCATGTGCGAGGGCTCGAACAAACCCAGCACCGGCCCGGTGCTGGCCGGGTTGATGGCCTCAAACTGGGCCTTGTTCCAGATGTAGGCCGCACCGGTGCCACGGCTGCGTTGCCACTCGGTGGTGAGGTTGCGGCCATCGTTGCGCCGGCCCTTGGTGCTTGGGTATTCAGGATCGGCGTCGGCCGTGGGCAGGAAGTTGGTGCGCCCGCCGCCCATCGCCACCCGAAGGCTGCTGATCACCGCCGGGCTGGCCTCGATCAACTGGCGCGCGATGTCCTTGGTGCCGCAGCCGGCGGGCGTGATGTTGCTGTCGGCCTCCCAGTCGCGCGCAGGAGTGTGGGCATAGGTGGCGGCGGGCGTGGCATGGGTCAGCCGCGCGGTGGACACCACGCCGGTGGCACGGCCGTTGGCGGCGGCCAGCTCCAGGATCGTGGGCAGGGCGCGCGCCGCCACCTTGGCCACATCGCACTCGTTGCGGGCGGTGGTATGGTCCACCGACAGCATGCCCTCACGCGCCTTGTAGCCGGTGAAGATCGCCGTCGCGGTGGGTGCCGAGTCGGAGGTCTGCTGGTCCCAGGAGTAGGTCTTGGACAGCGCGCTGTAGGGCAGGGTCTCGAACGACAAACGGTTTTCTTCGCCGGTCTTGCCTTTGAGCTGGCCTTCCAGGATGCGCGCTGCGGTCTGGGTGGTGATGCCCATGCCGTCGCCGATGAAGATGATCACGTTCCTGGCGCGGCGCGTGTTGTCCTGCATGGCCTTGCCGGCGGTGATGAAGGCATTGCCGGCGTTGTTCCAGTCAGCAACGCTTTCCGGGCCTTTGATGATGGGCTCGGCGGCGTGTGCCAGCGGCAGCGCCAGCAGGGCGGCCAGCGCCAGCCAGTTTTTTTTCATTGGCAGTCTCCTTATCCGATCCGGCCGAGCAAAAGGTACTCCATCAAAGCCTTTTGCACGTGCATTCGGTTCTCGGCCTCATCCCAGACCACCGATTGCGGCCCATCGATCACCTCGGCCGCCACCTCCTCGCCCCGGTGCGCCGGCAGGCAGTGCATGAACAGCGCGTCGGGCTGGGCCAGCGCCATCATCTGGTTGTCCACGCACCAGTCGGCAAAAGCCTTTTGCCGGGCCTCGTTCTCGGCCTCGTAGCCCATGCTGGTCCACACGTCGGTGGTCACCAGGTGGGCGCCTTCGCAGGCCGCAAACGGGCTGTTGAAGGTCTTCACGCAGGCCGGGTTGTTGACCACGCTCAGTGCCTGGTCCATCTCGTAACCACCTGGCGTGCTGATGTGCAAGGTGAAGCCCAGGATGTCGGCCGCCTGCAGCCAGGTATTGGCCATGTTGTTGCCGTCGCCCACCCAGGCCACCACCTTGCCGGCGATGCCACCCCGGTGCTCGATGAAGGTGAATACATCGGCCAGGATCTGGCAGGGGTGAAACTCGTTTGTCAGGCCGTTGATCACCGGCACCCGCGAGTGCGCGGCAAAACTGGCCAGCTTGCTCTGCGCATAGGTGCGGATCATCACCAGATCCACCATGCGGCTGATCACGCGGGCGGAGTCCTCGATAGTCTCGGACCGCCCCATTTGGCTGTCGCCGGTGGTCAGGTGCACCACCGAGCCGCCCAACTGGTACATGCCGGCCTCAAAGCTCACCCGGGTGCGGGTGCTGGCTTTCTCGAAGATCATCGCCAGGGTGCGGTCCACCAGCGGCGAGTAGCGCTCGTAGTTCTTGAACCGGGTCTTGATGATGCAGGCGCGCTCAAACAGGTAGGCGTATTCCTCGGCACGCAAATCCTTGAACTGCAGGTAGTGCTTCATCAGGCTGTTCCCGGGTTTCATGCGGGGTTCATTGGTTTGTCATGCCGCTTTTGCGCCCGGCGGCGCGGTCACGAAGTTGCGGATCAACGGCACCAGGATGGCCACCAGCTCATCCACCTCGGCGGCGTTGATGATCAGCGGCGGCAGCAGCCGGATCACCGTGTCGGCGGTGATCGACAACAGCAGCCCGGCTTGCGCGGCCTGCAGCAGCAACTCGTTGCAGGGCCGGTCCAGCGCGATGCCGATCATCAGGCCCTGGCCGCGGATTTCTTTCAGCCCGGGGTTGCCGCGCAGGCCCTCGCTGATGCCAGCGCGCAGGCGCTCGCCCATCGCAGCGGCGTTGGCCATCAGGCCGTCTTCTTCCATGATGCGCAGCGTCTCGATGCCGGCCCGCATGGCCAGCGGGTTGCCGCCAAAGGTGGTGCCGTGGTTGCCCGGGCCCAGCACGTCCTTGGCGCGTGGACCGGCAACGATTGCGCCTATCGGC
>JANOBL010001007.1:0-1644 GCA_031411635.1 Betaproteobacteria bacterium | reverse complement strand
AATCTCGGGCTCCCGGGGGTGGTGATCCCTGCCGCCTTGGATCTGGCGCCGCACATCCAAGACGTGACTGAGTAGTGCCCGGCCTGGGATGATTGTTGAACTGTGGCTTGATCGCCACTTTTGCGTCAACTTGCCAGTGACCGCAGCCTTGAGGACGGACTGGCGGTAACGCTCCACCAGCTTCTGCACCCGCTCCAGTGCGCGCTCGCCGTCGTCGATTTCGCTGAGGAGTTTTTCGATGTGGGAGACGATGCGTTGCTGCTCACGGCGTGGCGGCAGTGGCACCAGGACTTGACGAATGCGCTCTTGCCCGATGTTGCGCATTGACTCCTGATTGCCCGTAGAGAGCGCTTCGAGCTGCTTCCGCCCGGCGCCGGACCGCAAGAACCACAGCACCCAGGCCTTCATTTCTTCGGGCATTTGGAACCTCAGGATTTTGTCGCTGAGGAGGAGCTGTTTGTGAACATCACCCACTAGGACGCACGCACCGACAAGCTCAATCGTATTGGCCCGACTGAACAGAAAGTCACCGGCACGGATGAGATAGGCCTCATTGACCCGCTCCCGGTCGGTAATCGTCTTCGACTCGTCTTCGTCGTAGTTTCCCCATGTGACAGCGCTCACCTTGACGATCCCACATTCGCCGGACGTGGGTGGCCGTTCGTCGCACCGGAAACTCTTGCCGGCCTCAATACGCGACAGAATTTGCCCGAGGGGAACGTGCTGCCAATTGCCGGGCAATCTCGCCTCAGGCGCATTCATGCCACCAGCACCTCACTCAACTCCTCCAACAGCCCATTCAACCCGGCGCCAAACACCCGCCGCGCCGCCAGCACGCCGCCCCAGGCGCTGAAGGGTTGATCCTTCATCAAATCAGCAGGCGCAATCTCGACATTGGCGGCCAGGTAGTCCTTGATGGCTTTCAGCCAGTTCATCTGATCCTCGGTGAAGTCGTGGCCGGCCTTGATCTGCCGGCCGATCCACAGGTTGAATTTTTGCTCCACGCGCGCCGCGTAGGGCTCCAGCAGGTCGGCCTGGCCGGTGGCAAAACGCACCAGCGAGATGATGTCGGTCAGCACCTTGTCGCTGGGCGCGCCGCGCACCAGGCTGGCCTCCAGCCGCTTGTAGGCCTGCCATACGTCGGCCACGGTCAGGTGGTGCGGCGGGTCGGTCAGGCGGGTGGCCAGATCGCGGATGCTTGCATAGGTGAGCCGGCGCTTCGGAAAGGGCTGGCTGTACAGGATCTGCAGCGCCAGCAACTCGTTCTTGTGCGCCTCGATGAACTCGCGGAAGGAGGTGACGCGCGCTTGAGACTGCTGCAGGTCAAAGCTGGCGCTCATCACTTGGTCGGCGGTCAGCTCGTCGATGACGATGTCGGTCTTCTGCTTGATGAGCTTGATCAGCTTGCGCAGCTCGGCCGAGTCCAGCGGCTGGCAGGCTTTGTCTTTCAAGTCGCGTTCGGCCGCGCGCACCTGGGCCGGCGTGGCCTCTTCGGCAGTGTGATGCCGGCGGATCAGTTCGGCCTCGACGGTATCGGGGCTGATGGCCTCCAACAACCGGGCAGCCAGGTGCTTGAGCGAGACGCCCTTTGCGGCGGCAGCGATGCGGGCACGGTCCTCGTCGTCGATCTGCCGGTCCAGCGTG
>JANOBL010001006.1:0-4640 GCA_031411635.1 Betaproteobacteria bacterium | reverse complement strand
CATCAACGTCTCTTCGGTGAACGGCAGCAAGGGCGCTTTCGGCCAGACCAACTACTCGGCGGCCAAGGCCGGCGTGCATGGTTTCACCAAGGCACTGGCGCTGGAAGTGGCGAAGAAGAACGTCACCGTCAACACCATCTCCCCCGGTTACATCGGCACCAAAATGGTCACCGCCATTCCGAAAGAGGTGCTGGACAGCAAGATCCTGCCGCACATCCCGGTGGGCCGCCTGGGCAAGCCCGAGGAAGTGGCCGGCCTGATCATCTACCTGGCTTCGGAAGAAGCCGCCTTCGTGACGGGCGCGAACATCGCCATCAACGGCGGCCAGCACATGCAATGAGAGAGACGACATGATCAAGCATGGCATCGATCAGCAAGCCCTGATCCAGCAGTTTTCGCAGGCCACTTCAAAGCAGGGCGAGGCCTTGCGCAAGGCCGTCAACGACGCCACGCTGAAGGCCTTGCAGGGGCGCGAGCTGACGCTGGCCAACATCAAGCAAGTGCTGAACACGGTGGCCAAGGCGGCCTCGACCGGCGCCGCAGGCAGCCCGCTGGCCGAGGCTGAGGTGGAGGGCTTGCTCGGCAAGGCCTTCGCAGGAATGGACGGTGCGCTCGAGCAGGCCGTACAGGCCAATCGCAAAGCGCTGCAGCAGATGGTGGACCAGGGCGCAAGTCTGCGCGAGTCGCAGCTCAAGAAGGCGCTGGCTGACATCGAGAAGATGGAGGACGCCTTGTTCGACGCTGTGCGCAAGGCAGCGGCGGGTGCAGCGGGCGCGGCCGGCCCTGGCGCGGCACTGCAGGGGCCGTGGGCCAGGGTGCTCGACGGGGAGCAGGGCAAGTCCACCCACACCGGCGCCCTGGCCAGCACCACCATCGAGCAGTTGCTCGACAGCGTCCAGCAGGGCCTGCGCAACGGCCGGGCAGTGGGCCTGCAGGCTTCCCAGGCCATGCTGGACGGCTATTCGACACTGGTCAGCGGGGTGCTCATCGGCATGTCCGACGCGCTGCAGCCTGGGGCGGTCAGCCCAGCGTCGGCGCGCGCCAGCAAGGGATGAGCAGCGCCCGCCCGTGATGCGAACGACGATTGCACCGCGGCACCGCATCCGCTGAGGCAAAAGGAAACCGATGGACGCCCTGATCCTGGCCCGCATGCAGTTTGCGGCCAATATCACCTTCCACATCCTGTTCCCCACCATCAGCATCGGGCTGGGCTGGATGCTGCTCTTCTTCCGCTGGCGCTGGCTGTCGCTGCGCAAGGATGACGCTGCCGCAGCACGGGGCTGGCTCGACGCCTACCGATTCTGGACCAAGGTCTTCGCGCTGACCTTCGCGCTGGGGGTCGTCAGCGGCATCGCGATGAGCTTCCAGTTCGGCACCAACTGGCCGGGTTTCATGGAGCGTGTCGGAGACATCGCAGGCCCGTTGCTGGGCTACGACGTGCTGACTGCGTTTTTCCTCGAAGCCGGCTTCCTCGGCGTGATGCTGTTCGGGCACGGCAAGGTGAGCGAGAAGGTGCATCTGATGTCGACCTTTTTCGTCGCCTTCGGCACCAGCCTGTCGGCGTTCTGGATCCTGGCGCTGAACTCTTGGATGCAGACGCCGGCGGGGCACGAGATCGTCAACGGCAGCTTCCAGGTCAAGCGCTGGTTCGACGTCATCTTCAACCCGTCGTTCCCATACCGCTTCGCGCACATGATGCTGGCCGCAGTGTTGACCTGCGCCTTTCTGCTCGTCGGCCTGTCGGCGTGGCAGGTGCTGCGCCGGGTGGCGCAGCGCTCAGCGCCACGGGTGATGCGGGTGGGCCTGACGCTTGCCGCAGGGTTGATCCCGGTGCAGATCTTTGTCGGTGATCTGCACGGGCTGAACACCTTGAAGCACCAACCGGCCAAGATCGCCGCGATGGAGGGCGTCTGGGACACCGAACGTGGTGCGCCGCTGCTGCTGTTTGCCTGGCCCGACGCCGACCGGCGCATGAACCACTTCGAGATCAAGGTGCCCAAGTTGGCCAGCCTGATCCTTACGCACGAAGCCGACGGCGAGATCAAGCGCCTGAACAGTTTCGGCAACGCGCACCCACCGCCGATGCCGATGTTCATCGCTTTCCGCGTCATGGTCGACACGGGCATGCTGATGCTGGGCACTGGCTGGGTCGGCTGGTGGCTGCTGCGGCGCACACGCTGGCAGCCGGCGGCGCTGCCGAGGGCGCTGCTGTGGCTGTTTGCCGGCATGACCTTCTCCGGTTGGGTGGCCACTGTCGCCGGCTGGTACGTCACCGATATCGGCCGCCAGCCCTTCATCGTCTACGGCTTGATACGCACCGCCGAGGTGGTGAGCAAGGAGCTGCCGTCGGCGATGATCGGCCTGACGCTGGTGCTTTGCGTGCTGCTGTACCTGGCGTTGATCGTGGCCTACGTGACCGTGCTGAAGTACATGGCCGAGAAGCCCGAAGAAGTGCTGCACGTCGATGCCGTGGAGCAGGCCGTCACACCTGCCGGTGCCACCACTTCGGCCGTGGTGCAGGGAGCCAGCGCATGAACGTGATGAGCTTCGAAGCCGCGTTGCCGGTGATCTTCTTGGCGCTGATGGGGGTGTCGATGCTGATTTACGTCATCAGCGATGGCTACGACCTCGGTGTGGGCATGCTGATGCACCGGGCCACCGACACCGAGAAGGACGTGATGGTGGCGTCCATCGGTCCTTTCTGGGACGCCAATGAAACCTGGCTCGTGCTGGGCGTGGGCATCCTGCTCGTGGCCTTCCCGAAGGCCCACGGGCTGGTGCTGGGCGAGCTGTACCTGCCGGTGGCGCTGATGCTGATCGGCCTGACGCTGCGTGGCGTGGCCTTCGACTTCCGCGTCAAGGCCAAGGACACCCACAAGCGGACCTGGGACCGGCTCTTCTTCGCCGGTTCTACTCTGGCCTCGGTGTCGCAGGGTTGGATGCCGGGGCGTTATGTCAGCGGCTTCGGCCGTGGCTGGAACTACCCGCTGTTTGCCGCGGCAATAGCGGTGGCGCTGCCGCTGGCCTATGTGCTGGTGGGCGCGGCCTGGTTGATCATGAAGACCGAGGGCGAACTGCAGCAGCGCGCCGTATCCTGGGCGCGCACCGCCTGGGCGCCGATGGTCGGCGGGATGGTGCTGATTTCGATGGCCACCCCCTGGGTCAGCGCCACGGTGCGCGAGCGCTGGTTCTCGTTGCCTGAGATCATTGCACTGATGGCCATTCCACTGATGACCGGCGTGAGCCTCTACGCCGTCCTGGCGGTACTCAAAACCCGTCAGGTGCTGGGCTCGCTGTGCTGGTTGCCCTTTGTGCTGCTGATCCTGGTCTTCGCGCTTGGTTTCCTCGGCCTGGCCTACAGCATCTACCCCTATGTGGTGCTGGACCAGTTGACCTTGTGGCAGGCGGCCAGCAGCCCGGCGGCGCTGAAGGTCATCCTGGTCGGCGCCTGCATCTCGGTGCCGGCCATCGCCGGCTACACGATCTTTTCGTACCGCGTGTTCCGCGGCAAGGCGGGCGAACTGAAGTACGCCTGAACGGCATTCGTTCCAACGCACACATCTCACTGGTTCTGACCGGTGCACGGAGACAACAATGAACCTTCGCACGCACGTTCGCTTTTGGCCACTGGTTCTCGGCTTGCTGGCGGTGGGTTCTGCGGTGGCCCAGCCTCGGGCTGCCGCGGAAGTCGCGCCGTTCGCGGGGACTCTGCAGAAAATCTACGAAACCGGCGTCATTCGCATCGGGCACCGCGAGAACTCCCCGCCGTTCTCCTTTCTCGATGCCCAACGCCGGCCGATCGGCTACTCGCTAGACCTTTGCGACGTCGTCGTCGAGCAGGTCGGTGTGCATGTGCACAAGTCGCTGCGCGTTGAGTACGTGCCCGTGAGCCCCACCAATCGCTTCGACCTCGTCAAGTCGGGCGCCGTCGATCTGGAATGTGGTTCCACGACGGCCAGCGCCGAGCGGCGCACGGTCTTCGGTTTTTCGCCCGCCATCTTCGTCACCGGAACCAAGCTGCTCGTCAAGCGCGGCAGCGGCATCCGTTCGCTGCGCGACCTGCAGGGCAAGACCGTCGTGCTGACCAGCGGTACCGTGCACGCCGACACCGTGCCGCGGCTGGCGCAACGTCAGAAGGTGACCATCCAGTTCTTGTTCGCGCCCGACCACGACGCGTCCTTCAAAATGCTGGCAGAAGGCAAAGCCGACGCCTTCGCCAACGATGACATTCAGCTCTACGGAGCAATCGCGCTGCGCAATGCCACCAGCGATTACCGTGTGGTGGGTGACTTCCTCACCTACGCTGACTACGCGTTGATGTTCCGCCCCGGCGATGCCGAGTTTGCCGAGGTTGTCAACCAGGCCTTCGAGCGGATGGCAACGAGCGGCGAGACCCGCGCGATCTATCGCCGTTGGTTCGAGCAGCGCTTACCCGATGGCGCGAAACTCAACGTGCCGATGAGCCCGCATCTGGAACATGTGTTCAAGCTACAGGGGCTTTCGGCCGACTGACCATCGCGGTCTGCCATGCACCGATTTTGCGACGACGGCGCAACTTGACGATCCATTGTCGCGCTCGCCTCCCAGGCGGTTTTGCCTCCGACTGCGCTCACGAACGACGCAGTCTCTCCAGAACCTCG
>JANOBL010001005.1:0-5428 GCA_031411635.1 Betaproteobacteria bacterium | reverse complement strand
CGACCCCAGCGTGCTGTACATCGGCACCGGCGAGCAGGTTACGCGCCACGGGGTGGCCGGTGGCGCGGTGGTGGCCGGCGCGGTGCAGGGCCCGTACCCGTCGTGGCGCGGCTTTTTCCGCTTCAGGGAAGGCGGTTTGCTGGGCGCGGCCGAGGTGGGGCCGGTGGCAAATTCCCCCCCCGGCACCCTGGGTGCGGCCGATTCGTTTGCCCGCCTGGCGGTGGACCCACGCGATGCCGAGCGCTGCTGGATGGCCACCCACACGGGGCTGTGGCGGCGCGAGGCCGGCCCGGTGTTCCGGCGCGAGCCGGTGCCCGCGGCGATGCCGGCGGCGCCAGCGCTGGGCGCAGCGGCCACCGATGTGATCGCGGTCGATGGCTGGAACCCGGACCGGCTGGATCTGGTTCGGCTGTACGCCGCAATCGGTGGCCAGGGCATTTACCGAGGCGTGTTCGACCGCAATGCCGTGGGCCTGAACACGGTCTGGGACCCCATCCTCAGCGTCGGCCTGCCCTTGCCCTGCACGGCGGTGGCGCTGACCTGGGACCGCATCCGGCTGGCGGTGTGCGCCAGCCAGCCCGACCATGTTTACGCGATTGCCGAAAACGCCAACAACGGCCGGGTGCTGTCGGTTTACCAATCCAGCAACGCCGGCAACACCTGGACTGCCAGGCCGGTGCCGTTGGCGCTGCTGGGCGCGGCGGCCTGGTACAGCCTGTTCATCGAGGTCCATCCCGAAAACCCGGCGATCGTTGTGATCGGCGAGCTGAACGTGCTGCGCAGCACCGACTTTGGCCAGACCTGGGAGCAGATCCTGGACTGGACCACGTTTGATGCCGGCGACCATGCCCAGCATGCCGACGAGCACAACGCGATGTTTGATGCCGCCGACCCGCGCAGGCTGTGGCTGGCCAACGACGGCGGTTTGTCGGTGGCGCAAGACATCGTGCTGGGCCATCCGCTGCGCGACCAGGGCTGGCGCAAGCGCAGCCACGGCATCAACGCCGCGATGTTCAACGACATCGCCGTGCACCCCACCTACCCGCAGATGATTGGCGGCGGCCTGCAGGACAACGGCACCTACATCAGCTTTGGTGGCGAAACCTGGTTTTCGGTCTGGGGCGGCGACGGTGGCCAGATGAGTTTTGAAGTGGCCGAGCCCCGCGCCTTCATCGCGCCCACCCAGGGCTCGGGCGCCGGCAGCGTCGGGCCGGGCGCCTTGGTGCGCTCCAGCGTCAGTGCGGTGGTGGCAGTGTTCACCGGTTCCCGCGCGCCGTTGCTGGCCGACAAGGATCCGCCGTTTGATGTGTTTGCCACCCGGGCCGCGGTGATCGAGACCGGCATCAACGTGCCGCTGCACGGCGCGCTGTTTGTGCCGGTGATCGAGCACCACCCCAGCGCGCTGAACCGCTTGTTGGTGGGCCGCCGCAACGGCGGTGCCTACCAAAGCATTGACGGCGGCAACACCTGGACCGTGCTGGCGTTTGATGCGGCGGCCACCGCCGCCATCGGTGGCGCATCGGTCAGCGCACTGGGCTTTGGCATCCAGGCCGGCGCCAATGCCGATTTCTGGATCGGCGGCAACAACGGCGTGGTGATTTTGGGCGTCAACAACCCACCGGCGGCCACCGTGTGGCGCACGTTTGCGCTGGCGCCCGTGGCTGGTCACAGCATCACCCGGATCACGGTGCACCCGGCCGATGACCGCTATGTGGCGTTTTGCAGCGCGTCGCCCGCCGCCGGCCAGCAAGGCCGGGTGTTTTTGACGGCCGACCGGGGCGCCAACTGGAGCGACATCTCCAACCTGACCGTGGCCGGCGCACCGCAACCCGGATCGCTGCCACCCGGCCCTTGCACCAGCCTGGCGTTTGATCCGCAGCCCGCGGCCAATGTGGCGCAGACGCTGTTTGTCGGCACGCTGGCGGGCGTGTTTGTCGTGCGCAACCTGCCCCGGCGCAGCCCGCCGGCCGGTGCGGCGCTGCCGGTGTTTGTTGCGGCCTGGGCGCGCTTTTCCGGTATCGCCACCGGTGGCAACGATGGGCCGGCGGCCTTGCCGATGGTGCTGGTGGAAGACCTGAAGATCGTCAACCTGGCGCTGCGCGCCGAGGCCGATGTGGTGGCCAATGCACCCGAGACAGTGCGCCGCACCCGCTTGATGGCGGCCACCTTTGGCCGCGGCATGTACGCCAGTGACATCACCCGGGTGCAGGCCGCTGCGGTGCCTGCCGGTGGACCCGCGCAGCGGCTGTACCTGCGTCAGACTGTTGTGGAGGACGGTTTGTCCTACCCGCGCTCCACGCCCACCACGCTGAACCAGGCGCCCACCGCCGCGTCGCCGTTCCGATTTGGTGGTGATCCACGTTTTCCCACCGCCGGTGCCGGCTTTCCACAGCGCTTTACCGACCACGAAGCCTTGGACATCCGCGTCGACAACCCGCCGTTCCAGTTTTTCGAGGACGTGATCGACGGCGTCGAATTCGACGAAAACCTGCACACCAAGCCGGTGCTGGCCGGGGCTCGCAATGTGGTGTACGTGCAGGCCCATACCTGCGGCTGGCAGGCGGTGCCCAGCGCCACCGTGCATCTTTACTTTGCGCCCAGTCCACCCCCAGCGGCCAATGCCAATGCCGCCCCGGCGCCCGATCTGCACGCCGATTTCTGGGCCCATTGGCTGGACCCGGTTTTGCCGGCACCGGCCGTGGCGCCGGTGGCCCCGGCGGCGGCTTGGCAGCGTGCCGGCACCCCCGTGACGCTGACCACGCTGGGCCCCAACCAGCCGGCGGTGGCGCGCTTTGAATGGTTGGCGCCGGCCACCTTGCCTGGCAATGTTGGCCTGCTGGCGGTGATCACCACGGCCGCCGGGCTGGACCCATTGACCCCTGCCGGCCAGCCGGTGCTGATGGGCACGCTGCTGCGGCGCGAGCGAAGGGCCGCGTTTCGCGTTGCCACGGTGACGCCGTTTGTGCCCGATCTGTTCATCCGCGACGGCCTGGACGACAGCGGCCGGCTGGGTGGCGTGGCCTTTGGCGGCCGCAGCCCGGACATCATCGTGGTGCCGGCCGCGCTGGCCGATCTGCCCGGCACCACGCTGGACCTGGCCAACCCCCGCAGCGCCGACCGGGTGGTGCCTGGCCCGGCCAACAACTTTGTCTACGTGCGGGTGCAAAACCGCCAGCCGGTGGACACACCGGTGGACGTGGAGCTGTTCTGGGCCAAGAGCAACCCGGCCACCAGTGCGGCGGTGGACCCGGCCGGCCCGGTGACCGACAACACCAAGTGGCAGGCGGCGGCGGTGATCGGCCCGGTGGCCAATGTGGTGGTGCCGGCCAACAGCGCGGTGCTGGTGGGCTTCATGGTCAGCAATGCACCGCCGGCCGAGGCTGGCCTCGCCAACTCGCTGGCCTTCATCGCGCTGATCAAGTCCAGCGCGGCCGGCGACGCCAAACCGTCCAAAACCCGGGTCACCGACGCGGCCAAGTTTTGGCGCTTCTTCCTGCAGCTCGCCGATTCCAACAACGCCGCACTGCGCACGGTGCGTTATGCCTGAAACCGCTTTTCTCGACGCGTTGCTGGCCTACCTGGCGGGGTTGAGCGGCCCGGTTGCGCTGCTGCCGGCCCCCGCCTTGCTGGGCATCAGCGAGCCGGCGGCGGCCAGCGATCTGCCGGCCGTGGTGCTGTCGCTGGACGGGGTGCGGCGGCTGGGTGCCGGCCTGGGTGAGCGGTCCTTGCTGATCACCGACAGTGCCTTGCCCTGGCAGGCCAGCATCGACCTGGCCAACCCGGTGTTGCCCGAGGAGCCGGCATTCAGGCTGCTGTCGGCCGACCGCCGCACGCTCACTTTGCCGCATGGCGGCCTGAAGCGTGCCGATGGCAGCGACGGGCTGCTGGGCGCCGCCGATCTGTCGGTGCGGGTGGGTGCCACGGTTTTTGCGGTGGTGGCGGCTGCCCCGGTCGGCAACCAGGTCCAGGCCAACGCCGCCACCGGCCAGTTGCTGTTTGGTGCAGCGCTGCCGGCCACCGGCACGCTGCAAGCCAGTTACGTGCTGGGCCAGTGGGAGCGCCGCGTCACACCGATCGCTGGCAATGTGCGGCTGGACCTGTACGGCGCCGATGGCGCGGCGGCGGTGGCGCTGAGCAATGCGGTGCTGCAAGCGCTGGCCGGCATCGGCGCGGCGCAAATTCGGGGCCTGCGCAAGCTGGCTTTGTCGCAGATCGGCCCGGTGCTGGTCACTGACCCGGCGCATGCCTCGGCGCGCCGCCGCACAGCGCTGCTGGCCTTTGAGTACGAACACGAGATCAACCGGCCCGATTCGTCCGGCGGCCTGATCCAGCGGGTGGACATCGCCACTGTGGTGGATGCCGACACCGACCAACCCACCCAGGTGCCCTGACCATGCCGCACAGTGCGATCACCCCGGCCATCCCTCCCCCCGCGTGCTGTGCTCCAACAGCCGTTCACCCAGCCCCTTCCACAGGAGAAACACCATGAGCGAAGCCATCGGGGAAATGATCCTCCCCGGCACCTACATCGAGGTTCGGTCCGAAGGCCTGATCGGCGTCGGGGGCATCTCCACCGGCAACATCGGCGTGGTGGGCACCGCCAACCGGGGCGATCCGGACAAGGTTTACCTGCTGGGCAGTTATGCCGAGGCGCTGGAAACCTTTGGTGCCTACGACCGTTTTCCGCGTCCCGGCGAGGACGCCCCTTTGGCCCCGCCGCTGACGCTGACCCGCACGCTGGAGCAGGTGTTCCGGGGTGGCGGCAACACGGTTTATGCGGTGCGGGTGGCCAACCTGGCGGTGGCCACGACGATGAAGACCATGAGTTGGTCGGTGCAAACCGCCGCCGATGTGCCGCTGCTGGTGCTGACTGCCACCAGCGCCGGCACCTGGGCCAATGCGATCACGGTGGGCATCACCAGCGGCGTGCTGACCCTGCTCAACGGCCGCGCCAAGGAGGAGTACCCGTTCACCACCGCCGGTGACCTGGTGGCCTCGATCAACGATGGCAGCCGGCATGTGGTGGCCACCTTGGCCGGTGCCGATGCCGCCGCGCGTACCGCCAATGCCGCGCTGATACCCACCAAGGTGGTGGCGGCGGCCGTGGCCGACATCGGCGGCCCCGATGGCGCGGCCGCCACCCCCAGTGAGCTGGCGCGTGGCCTGGCGCTGCTGGCCACGCAAGAGGTGAACATCGTCGTGGCGGCAGGTTTTGATGCCAACACCGCCGCCGGCACGATGCTGGCCCATCTGGAGCAAACCGAAAACGACGGCCGCGAGCGCATTGGCGTGATGGGCGCCTCGTCCGACGTGCCGGCCACCATCGTCTCGGCCGATGTCAGCAAGGGCTCGAACCCACGGCTGATCCTGGTGGCGCCTGGCATCAAGGCCGACGATGCGTCGCGGGTCGGTGCGACCAACAAGCAGG
>JANOBL010001004.1:0-5514 GCA_031411635.1 Betaproteobacteria bacterium | reverse complement strand
GCTGCGTGGCCGCATGCGCGTGACCGAGCGCGCCGGCGCGCCTGAGCAAAGCCCAGCCGGCGGCCCGGCGCCGGGCCCAGCCTGGGTGGTGCCCGCGGTGCTGGTAGCCCTGCAGCAACAGCCCGGCGACAGCCTGCTGCTGGGCGACAAGCGGCTGGTGATCAACCGATTGATCGTGCAAGAGCCGGATCGCGGCGCCGGCTTCATGAACTTTGCGCCGCGGGTGATGCTGCATGCCGACGACCTGGCCGCCACCGGCCTGGTGCAGCCAGCCAGCCGCATCACTTACCGCCTGATGTTCGCGGCCGATGGCAGCGCCGTGGGCGAAGCCGGTGTGCGCGAGTTCCAGCGCTGGGCCACGGCCCAGACCGTCAGCGCCAAACTGCGCGGTTTGCGCATTGAATCGCTGGAATCCGGCCGGCCCGAGATGCGCCAGACGCTGGACCGGGCCCAGCGTTTTCTGAACCTGGTGGCCTTGCTGGCGGCACTGCTGGCAGCAGTGGCGGTGGCGATTGCGGCGCGCGATTTTGCGCAGCGCCATCTGGATGATTGCGCGATGCTGCGGGTGCTGGGCGCACCGCAGCGGGCCATCGTGCAAGCCTATGCGCTGGAGTTTGGCGCGGTGGGCCTGATCGCCAGCGCCATCGGTGTGGCTTTGGGCTTTGCGGTGCACTTTGTGTTTGTCAGCCTGCTGGCCGGCCTGCTGGATGCCAACCTGCCGCGTTCCACCTTGGCGCCGGCCTGGTTTGGCCTGGGCGTGGGCATGACCTTGCTGGCCGCGTTTGGCCTGCCGCCGGTGCTGCAGCTTGCACGCGTGCCGCCGCTGCGGGTGATCCGGCGTGATGTGGGCAACCCACGCGCCGCATCGGCCGGGGTGTTGATCGGCGGCACGGCGGGCTTTGCCGGGTTGTTGGTGGCGGCCTCGTCCGATCTGCGCATGGGGCTGCTGGCGGTGGGTGGTTTTGGCGCCGCGATAGCGGTGTTTGCGCTGCTGGCCTGGGCCTCGGTGGCGCTGCTGCGGCGGGCCGTGCCGTCGGCCGGCGAGCCGCGCTGGTGGACCTTGGGCGCCAGCGCGCCGCGCTGGCTGGTGCTGGCCACGCGGCAGCTCTCGGCCCGGCCGGCGCTGGTGGTGGTGCAGGTGTCGGCGCTGAGTGTTGGCCTGCTGGCGCTGATGCTGCTGGTGCTGCTGCGCACCGATCTGATCTCGGCCTGGCGCGCCGCCACGCCGGCCGATGCGCCCAACCGCTTTGTCATCAACCTGCAGCCCGAGCAGGGCGAAGCCTTCCAGGCCACGCTGAAGGCCGCTGGCATCACCCGCTACGACTGGTACCCGATGATCCGTGGCCGGCTGGTGGCGATCAATGGCCGCGACGTGGGCCCCGGCCAGTTTGCCGACGAGCGCGCCCAGCGTTTGGTGGAGCGCGAGTTCAACCTGAGCCACGCGGCCACGCTGCCCGATCACAACCTGCTGGCCGCCGGCCAATGGACCTCCGAGGAAGCCGATGGCCTGAGTGTGGAATCCAGCCTGGCCGCCACACTGGGGCTGAAGCTGGGCGACAAACTGCGCTTCGACATCGCCGGCATCCCACGCCAGGGCCGCATCACCAGCCTGCGCAAGGTGGACTGGGGCTCGATGCGGGTGAACTTTTATGTGATGTTTCCGCAAGCACGCATGGACGATCTGCCGCTCAGCTACATCAGCGCGTTCCGTGCGCCCGCGGCGCAGCCTGACTTTGACCGCCTGCTGGCGCGCCAGTTTCCGAACCTGACGACGGTGGATTTGTCGGCCTCGCTGGCCCAGGTGCAGCGGGTGCTGGACCAGGTGGTGCGGGCGGTGGAGTTTTTGTTCGGCTTTACCTTGGCGGCGGGGCTGGTGGTGCTGTTTGCGGCGGTCAGCGCCACGCGCGAGAACCGGGCGCGGGAGTACGCGGTGATGCGTGCGGTGGGTGCGGGCAGCAAGCTGCTGCGCCAGGTGCAGCGCGCCGAGCTGCTGGGTGTGGGCGCGCTGGCCGGCCTGCTGGCGGCAGTGGCGGCGGTGCTGTTGGGCGGCCTGCTGGCGCGCCAGGTGTTTGAGTTTGCCTGGGCACCGTCACCCTGGGTGCCGTTGATCGGCATGCTGGCCGGCGCGCTGCTGGCGCTGGCGGCAGGCTGGTGGGGCCTGCGCGCGGTGCTGCGCCGGCCGGTGATGGACACCTTGCGGCGCGCGGCGGAGTAACGCGCGGCCAGCGCCGCCGGCTGGCGGCTGGCTGCTGGCTGCTTTAGAAAGATTCCCAATCGCCGTCGTCCTGCGCTGCGCGTGCCGCAACAGGCGGCGGGGTGGCCACAGCGGCGGCCGTCGTGGTGGCCGTCGTGGTGGCCGTCGTGGTGGCTCTAGGCGCAGGCGGTCTTGTGACCCGGGCTGGGTGGCCCCTCGCAGCCGCGTTGTGAGGCGCAGCAAACCTGGCCGCTGCTTTGCTGGGTTTGGCAACGAAGGAGGGTGTAGCAGCCACCCCCGGCCCACCCGCCATCCGGAACACCTGCATCGCCACGCTCAGCCGCTGGGCTTGCTCACGCAGGCTCTCGGCGGCGGCGGCGCTTTCTTCAACCAGGGCGGCGTTTTGCTGCGTCATCTGGTCCAGGCTGGTCACGGCGCCGTTGACCTGGCCGATGCCGCCGCTTTGCTCACCGGCGGCGGCAGTGATCTCGCCGATCACATCGGTCACCCGCTGCACGCTGGCCACGATCTCGCTCATCGTCGCCCCGGCGTCCTGCACCAGCCGGGCGCCGGCTTCCACCCGGTCCACGCTGGTGCCGATCAGCGCCTTGATCTCGCGTGCTGCATCGGCGCTGCGCTGGGCCAGGCTGCGCACCTCGCCGGCAACCACCGCAAAACCACGGCCTTGCTCGCCGGCACGCGCCGCTTCCACCGCCGCATTCAGCGCCAGGATGTTGGTCTGGAAAGCGATGCCGTCGATCGTGCCGACGATGTCGGCAATGCGTTTGGACGAGCCGTTGATTTCGTCCATCGTGCGCACCACCTGGGCCACCACCGCACCACCGCGCTGCGCCACCGCCGACGCCGAGGCCGCCAATTGGTGCGCCTGGGCGGCGGCATCGGCGCTTTGGCGCACATTGCCGGTGAGTTGCTCCAATGAGCTGGCGGTCTGCTGCAAATGGCTGGCCGCCTGCTCGGTGCGCTGGCTCAGGTCCAGGTTGCCCGAGGCCACCTCGGCGCTGGCGGCCTGTATCGATTCGGTGGATTGGCGCACCTGGCCGACGATGCCGCGCAGCGCGTCGCGCATGTTGGCCAGCGAGCGGTGCACGCCGCCGATCTCGTCGCGTCTGTGGGTGTCGATCTCGATGTCCAGATCACCTTCACCGATGCGCTTGGCGATGTCGGCCAGGCGGCTCAACGGCACGCAGATCGAGCGCACCAGCAACACCGTGCCCGCCGTCATTGCCAGCACCAGCAAGGCCAGCACGCCCACCACGGTGCAGATCGTGCGCAGCCGCTCGGCCGCCAGCGCGCTGCGCACCCCGTCTGCGCGCTGGTGCAGCAGCGTCAGGTAGGCTTGCTGCGTGGCCATGTAGGCGGTGGTGGCCGGTTGGACCTGGTTGTCGTACAAGGACTTGGCAGCGGCTGCATCGCCCCCGGCTCTGGCCTTCAGCACCGCGTCGCGGGCGGCCAGGTAGGCCTGGCGCGTGGTAGCGATGCGTGCCAGTTCGGCCTTGTCCTCGGCGCTGTCGGCCGCGTTGTCCAGGCGTTGCTGCAACTCGTCGATGCGGGCCGTGGTGGCGGCGATCTCGGGCCGCATCGCCGCGTCGACATCGCCGTCCTTGCTCAGCACGCTGGCGGCCAGGCGCACCGCATTGAGCTGGCTCAGGCCATGCCAGGTGATGGCGTCGATCTGCCGTGCCTCCTGTTGCAGGATTTTTTCGTCGGCGCGGGCGATTTCGCCGCCTTCTTGCAAGCCGATGGTGGCGGCCGTTGCCAGGCCCAGCAAGGCAATGGCCAGGGCCGCCGTGGGCAGCCAGAGGCGGTGGGCGATTTTCAAGTTCATGGCAGGCTGCTCAGAACGACGGCTGGTCCATCAGCCCCATCTCGGTGCTGCCCATCAGCGCCTCGATGTCCATCAGGATCAGCATGCGCTCGGCCACGCTGCCGATGCCGGTGATGAAGCTGGTGTCGATGCTGGCGTTCATCACCGGCGCCGGGCGGATGGTTTCGCCGGCCAGCTCCAGCACATCGGACACCGAGTCCACCACCGCGCCCACCACCCGGCCACGCACATTGAGCACGATCACCACGGTGAAGTGGTTGTACTCGGCGCTGTCGCAGCCCAGCTTCAAACGCAGATCGACGATCGGCACGATCACGCCGCGCAGGTTGACCACGCCTTTGAGGAAAGGCGGTGCGTTGGCAATGCGGGTGGGCTGCTCGTAGGAGCGGATCTCCTGCACCCGCAGGATGTCGATGCCGTACTCCTCGGCACCCAGGCGGAAGGTCAGGTACTCGCCGTTCGGCGCTTTGGCCAGCGCCGCCCGGCCGGTTGCCTGCTCGGTGCTGCGGTGGGTCTCGTGGCGGGCCACCTGGGCAGCGTCAGCGATCATTTCCATGGTGGTTTGCTCCTGTGAAGCTCTGTGGGATATCGGCACGGGCTTGCACCGATGGAGGGGTTTGGCCGCGGCGGTGTGCGGGGTTCAGGCGGCGCGCCGCAGCAACTGCCAGGCATCAAGCCGGCGGTTCACTTGTAGATGCCGGCACAGACCATGGCGTCGTCGAGCTTCTCGCAATACATCTGCCTGGGCTCGATCTTCTGGCTGACCGGGTTGGTGAACTTGTAGTCCTGCCAGAAGCTGCCCTGGCTGGTGGCCAGCGCCACCCGCTCCTTGACGAAGGCTTTGCCATCCACGTCTTTCAGCTCGATCAGGTTCTTGCCGATCATCTTCTCGTTGGCGCCGTGGGCCCGCACCGTGCCGTCCAGGCCGTAGACCACCAGGTACAGGTCGCGGTCGACAAACCCGCCTTGTTTGTTGCTGATCTCGGCGTAGCCCTTGTCGCGGCCATGGGCCTTGAGGTAGGCCACGCCTTTCTTGACGGCGGCCAGCGCATCGTCCCGGCCGGCCTGGCCTTCGTTGGCACAGGCGCACAGCGTCGCCAGCAGCAATGCACTGGGCAGGCTGGCATGGGCGGCGCGGTGTTTCATCGACAGGCTGGTTTTGAAATCGAGTGGGTGGGTGGACGGACCCGGCGGCTGCGCTCAAGCCGTGGCGCCGGCCAGCCGGAAGCGGTTGACCACCTCCGCCAGCTTTTGCGCCTGGTCGGCCAAACTGTCCGCTGCAGCGGCCGATTGCTGCACCAGCGCGGCGTTTTGCTGGGTCATCTGGTCCAGGCTGTTGACCGCGCCGTTGACCGATCCGATGCCGCCGCTTTGCTCACCGGCGGCGGCCGTGATCTCGCCGATCACATCGCTGACGCGCTGCACGCTGGCCACGATCTCGCCCATCGTTGCGCCGGCGGCCTGCACCAGCCGG
>JANOBL010001003.1:0-9783 GCA_031411635.1 Betaproteobacteria bacterium | reverse complement strand
CCGCTGGACCGCGGTGCGCGCCCGCATGTACTTTGACCAGCGCAGCCTGCTCTACACGCTGCCAGAGCCAGGCCAGTGGTTCTGGGGCGTGTTCCGGCGCAACCGCTGGCTGTTTGGCTGGGCGCTGGTGGGCACGATGGCGCTCAACGTGTTTGGTGCGCTGGTGCCGTTTTATTCGATGGCGGTGTATGACCGGGTGATCCCCAACGCCGCGCTGGGCAGCCTGGGCGTGCTGACCTCGGCCGCCGGCCTGGTGCTGTTGTTCGAGTTTGTGATGCGCTTGCTGCGCAGCAACCTGCTGGAGTCCGCGGCGCGGCGCATGGATGTGGCGCTGTCGGCCCGGGTGTTTGCGCAGTGCCTGAAGATGCGCGCCACCAGCCGCCCGGCCTCGGGCGGGGTGCTGGCCAATACCGTGCGCGAGTTCGAGGCGGTGCGCGATTTTTTTGCGTCCAGCTCGCTCACGGTGCTGGGCGATCTGCCGTTTGTGCTGCTGTACCTGGCGGTGATCTTGCTGGTGGGCGGCTGGCTGGCGCTGATCCCGCTGGCGGCGATCCCGCTGCTGCTGGGCATTGCCTGGATGGCGCGGGGCCCACTGGCCCGGCGTGTCAACGAGGGCACGCAGGAAAGCTCGCAGCGCACCGCGCATCTGTTCGAGACGATGAACGGCCTCGACACTTTGAAGGCGCTGGGTGCCGAGGCCTGGAGCCGCCGCAAATGGGAGGGCCTGACCCAGGCCATCTCGCACAACAGCCTGCACACCCGCGAGATCACGACCCGGGTGAGTTATGCCAATGCCGCGGTGCTGGCCAGCGTGGGCGTGGCGGTGGTGGGCATCGGCGCGATGCTGGTGGCGCAGAACGCGATGACCCTGGGCCAGGTGATTGCCGTCAGCCTGCTGACCGGCCGCGCGCTGGCGCCGATCAGCCAGCTTGCCAGCATGATCGTGCGTTGGGAGCAGACCAAGCTGAGCTACGCGGCGCTGGACAAGATCATGAACGCGCCCACCGACCATGGCGAATCCAGCCTGAAAGCGCCGCCGCTGGTGGGTGCGCTGGAGTTCCGCGATGTCGATTTTGCGTACCCGCGCCAGCCGGCCATCATCCAGGGCCTGAACCTGAAACTGCGTGCCGGCGAGAAGGTGGGCATCATCGGCAAGCTGGGCTCGGGCAAGAGCACCTTGCTCAAGCTGGTGCTCAACCAGTACGCGCCGGGCGCCGGCTCGGTATTGCTGGACGAACTGGTCAACACCCAGTTGGAGCCGCTGTCGATGCGCAGGCAGATCGGTTATGTGCCGCAAGACGTGACGCTGTTCCACGGCACGATCCGCGAAAACATCGAACTCGGCCGGGTGCAGGCCAAGGACAGCAGCTTGCTGGCGGCGGTGCGGGTGTCGGGCCTGGACGAGGTGGTGGCGCAATTGCCCGAGGGCCTGGCCACCCAGGTGGGCGAGCGCGGTGACCGCTTGTCCGGCGGCCAGCGCCAGTTGGTCGCCATCTCACGCGCGATGCTGCGCGCGCCCCGGCTGCTGTTGCTCGACGAGCCCAGCAGCATGGTCGATCCCGCCACCGAGCAAAAGATGATTGCCCGCATGCGGGCGTTGTCCGGCACCACGATCCTGCTGGCCACGCACCGCATGGCGATGCTGGCCCTGGTGGACCGGCTGATCGTGATGGACCGGGGCCGCATCGTCGCCGATGGGCCCCGGGATGAAGTGTTGAAGGCCTTGATGAGCCAGCGTGCCACCGAAGACCTGGGCACCCGCCCGGTCACTGGCCAGACCGGCGCCGCGGCCAACGGGCCGGCAGCCCGGCATGACATCAACGGGCCGGCAGCCCGGCCCGACGCCAATGGCCAGCCAGCCCGGCCCAGTGTGGCCGCACCCGCCAAAGCCGGCAGCAGCCCAGGCCATGACGCGGCGATTGCCGAAGCCCAGCGCCTGCGCGCCGCCGGAGGTGTGCGATGAGCGGCGCGCTGGCAACGATGCGCCCGGTGGCGGCGCACCATCCCGATCCCGACCACGGGCCGCACCGCATCGTGCTGGCCATCGTCGGCGTGATCGTGTTGTTCATCGCCACCGCCTTGGTCTGGGCCACGGTGGCGCAGCTTGACGTTGCTGCCCAGGGCCGGGGCGTGGTGGTGCCACCCAGCCGCTTGCAGGAAGTGCAAAGCCTGGAAGGCGGCATCGTGCAAGAGATGCTGGTGACGGTGGGCCAAAAAGTGCAGCCCGGCCAGGTGCTGGCCCGGCTGGACACCGCGCAAGTGGATGCCGACCTGGGCGAAAGCCAGCAGTTGCAGCTTGCCGCGATGGCCAGCCGCGCCCGCATGGAGGCCTTGCTGACCGGTGGCACACCGCAATTTGACAAAGCGCTGCGCAACCTGGCACCCGAGTTGGTGGAAAAAGAAATGCAGCTCTGGCGTGATGCCCAGCGTGAGCACCGCTCCAACCAGTCTGCCGGCCGCGAGGCGGTGCAACGCCGGCGCGCCGAGATCGGCGAGGCCGAATCGCGCATCCAGGCCTTGCTGGGCACGCTGCGGGTGGCCGAAGAAGCATTTGCGATCGAGGAGCGCTTGTTCAACGAAGGCGCCGGTGCGCGCAGCGATTACCTGGCGGCGCAGCAGCGGCTGCTGTCGCAGCGCAGCGATATCGATGGGGTGAAGCAATCCCTGCCCCGGCTGCGCGCCGGCCTGGCCGAGGCCGAGGCGCTTGCGTCCGAGGCCGATGCCAAGGCGCGGGCCCAGTGGGGCGCGCAGCGCAGTGAGTTCCAGACCAAGACCGCCACCTTGACCGCCACCATCAGCGGCCGCCAGGACAAAGCCACCCGGCGTGAGCTGGTGTCGCCGGTGGAGGGCACGGTGAACCGGGTGCTGGTCAATACCCGGGGCGGCGTGGTGGCGCCGGGCAAGGCGATGCTGGAGATCGTGCCCGACGAGCCGCATCTGCTGATGAATGTGCGCATCAAACCAGCCGACATCGGCTTCATCCGTGCCGGCCAGGTGGCCCATGTCAAGGTGCTGCCGTATGACGCCTCCACCTATGGCCAGCTCGATGCCGAGGTCAAGACCGTGGGTGCCGATGCGGTGGTGGACGAGCGCGGCGAGGCGTATTTCGAGGTTCAGCTCAGCGCGCTGCGCGACCAGCTCAAGCTGCATGGCAAGGCCTTGCCGGTGACCCCGGGCATGCCGGTGGAAGTGGGCATCCTGACCGGCCAGCGCAGCGTGATGCAGTATTTACTCAAACCAGTGCTGCGCGGCTTCCAGGGCGCGTTGCAGGAGCGTTGATGTCCCGTCTTTTGTGTGTTGTGCAGCCGCTGCGGCCCCTGCGGCTCATGCGGCCCATGCGGCCCATGCGGCCCATGCGGTCCAGCTTGTCCCGTGCTGCCATGGCGGCTGGTTTGTGCCTGGCGCTGGCGCCGTTGGTGGGCGTGGCCCAGACCCGGGTGGTCGAGGCCGTGAACTCGATGTTCCAGGCCCCACCGGCGCCGGTGGTGCCGGCATTGGCACCCCCCCCGCCTGAGGGCCAGGCCGAGGGCCTGGGCGCGCTGCTGGCCCGGGTGCTGCCACGCGATCCGCAGGTGCGGGTGGCGGTGTCGCTGGCCCAGGCGGCCGAGCAGCGCCGGCTGCAGGCGCGCTCCCGCCTGGGCCCGTCGGTTTACCTGAGTGCCACCCAGGGCGGTGCCCAGGAGTCGGAGTTTCTGAAGCCGATCGACCGAACCACCAGCCGGGCCGAAGCCGGGCTGCGCTGGAACCTGTACAACGCCGGCAACGACATGGCCGAGCTGAACGGCGCCACCCGCGACATCGCCGCCGCTGCGCAAGACCTGCGGCGCGCCCGCGAAGAGGTGGCCGAGCGGCTGGCCGAAACCTATGCCGATCTGCTGCGCCTGCAAAACCTGCTGCCGCATGCCGCCGAGCGCTTGGCGGCAGTGCGCAAGCTGGTGGACCAGGTGCGCCAGCAAAACGACGCCGGCCGCGCCAGCGATGCCGATGCCACGCAGGCCGCCGCGTCACTGCTGGATGCCGAGATCGTGCACGAGCAATTGCTGGCCGATCTGGACAGCGCCCGCCGCAAGCTGGCGGCCCAGGTGGGGGGTGAGGTGCGCCTGGTGCAGGCGGTGGACCTGCCGGCCATGATGGATGCAGGCCCGGTGTCCGGTACGTCGGGCCTGCTGGCCTCATCCCAGTTGCGCGCCGACGCGGCACGCGACCGCGTGCGCCCGGTGGTCAGCCTGCTGGCGCCGCGCATCGATCTGGAATACCGCCAACAGTTGCACGACGGCACCACGCCCGAGCCCACCACGTTGCAAAAGCAGGTCTGGCAGATCACCGCACGCTGGGAGTTTCCGGTGCTGGGCGAAAGCGCGGCGCGCCGCACCGAAGCCCAGCGCCGTGCCGAAGCCGTCCAGGCCGATGCCGAGCGTGTGGCGCAGGTGATGCAAGCCGAGTTGCAAACCCTGGGGCCGCGCATCAGCAGCGCCGAGCGCTCACTGCTGCAGCTTGAAAAACAAGCGGTGCAATACAACCAGTTGGTGCGTGCCGGTGAGCTGCAGTTTGAGGCCGGCCGGCGCAGCGTGACCCAGCTCATCGGTCTGCGCGACAGCCGCTACAGCGTGGAGCAGCGCCGCAGCGAGCAGGCGCACCGGCTGTTGGGGGCCAAGCTGCGGCTGTTGGCGCTGACTGGCCGGTTGTTGCCGGCGCTGGGGCTGGGCGGCGGCGCCGAGTAAGCTGTATCAAACGCTCAAGCGGACCCGCCGAACCGGGTTTGACCGGCCGTGCCCTGGGCCTCACCGGCCAGTACCGACAGGTGCAGGCCGCGGCCACCCATCTCGTCGAGGTTGATCACCCGGTCGGCGGTGCGGATGGTCTCGGGCCGGTGGGCGACGATGATGCAGGTCAACCTGGAGGCGCGGATGGCCGCGCTGACCCGGTGCTCATTGCTGACGTCGAGATGGCTGGTGGCCTCGTCGAGCAATAGCACGCTGGGTCGGCGGTACAGCGCGCGGGCCAGCAGCAGGCGCTGCTTCTGGCCACCCGACAGCACCGTGCCCATGTCGCCGACCAGCGTGTGATAGCCCATCGGCATGGCGGCGATCTCTTCGTGCAGCGCGGCTTGCCGGGCGCACTCCTTGATGCGCCGGGCGCTGGGCTGCTCGGCAAAAAAGCAGATGTTGTCGGCCACCGAGCCCGCAAACAACTGGTCGTCCTGCATCACCACGCCCAGCATCGACCGCCAGCGTGTCACGCCCAGGTGCGCCAGCGAGACACCATCGGCCAGCAACTGGCCTTCGACCGGTGGCAGCAGGCTGGCCAGGATCTTCAGCAAGGTGGTCTTGCCGCAGCCCGAGGCGCCGATGATGGCCACGGTTTCGCCCGGCTCGACCCGAAAGCTCACCCCGTCCAGCACCCAGGGGTCGGTGTCGCTGTAGCGGTAGCGCAGATTGCGCACCTCCAGCGATACCGGCTGCCCGGGCCCGTCGAAATCCGCGCTCTGGCCGCGAGGCTCGGGCGTGGTCAAGGCGATGTCGGCCAGGCGCGCGGCATGCAGGCGCAGCATCGTCAGATCGACCGCGCGGTCGATCAGGTCGCTGATGCGGTCGAGAAACTGGTCCTTGTAGGCGATGAACGCCAGCAGCATGCCGATCGACATCTGCTGGGCCAGCACCTGGTTGGCGCCCAGCCACACCACCAGCACCACCAGCGTGCCCAGCAGCGCCGAGTTGGCGATGCGAAACAGCAGCCGCAGCTTCTGCGCCACCAACTGGCGGTTCACGGTTTCGACCAGCAGGTTCAGCCAATGCGCCCGGCGTCCGTCCTGGCCGTTGAACAGCTTGATGGTCTTGATGCCGCGCAGGGTTTCGAGCAGATGGCTGTCGCGCCGGGCCCCCCAGACGATGGCCTCGGCCGAGGCGTGGCGCAGCGGTGTGTAGGACAGCCAGCGCAGCAGCGCGTAGACCAGTGCGCCGCCCACCACCATCACGCTGAGCAGCGGCGCGAAGACAAACATGATGACCAGCGTCAGGCTGGCCAGCAGCCCGTCCAGCACGGTCTCGACCAGCTCGGTGGTGATCGCCTGCAGAATGGTTTCCTGCGAGGCAAAGCGCGACATCACATCGCCCAGGTGACGCGCCTCGAAGTACGCCGACGGCAGATGCACCAGGTGGCTGAACAGGTTGGCCCGGCCCTGCACCTTGAGCGAGGCACCGAGCACGATCACCACCCAGCCGCGCATCGCCGAGACCGTGGTGCGCAGCAGCAGCATCAGGCCAAAGCCCAGCGCCAGCACCAGCAGCAGGTCGCGGTCGGCACTGACCAGCGCATGGTCGACCACCCACTGCATGAACAGCGGGCTGGCCACCGCAAACACCTCGATCGCCAGCGCCAGCGTGAAAAGCTGCGCCAGCGACCGACGCAGCCCGACCATGCGCCCGAGCACCGAGCTCATGCGCACCCGGGGTGCGTCCTGCGCCGGCGCCAGCGTGCCCACCGGTGTCAACTCCAGCGCGATGCCGGTGAAGTGTTTGGACAGCGCGGCCATCGACATCTTGCGCACACCCACCGCCGGGTCGTGGATCACCGCGTTGCCGCCCCGGCCGCCGGACACCCGCTGCAGCACGACAAAATGATTCAGGTCCCAGTGCAGGATGCAGGGCAGTTGCAGCATCGGCACTTCATCCAGGTCCAGGCGCACCGGGCGAGACGCAAAGCCCAGCCGCTCACTCATGCCCACCAGGTGCTTGAGGTTCACGCCCTTGAGCGAGGCCGACAGCCGGCGTCGCATCTCGGCGATCTCGCAGGGCTGGCCGTGGTAGCCGACGATCATCGCAAGACAGGCCAGGCCGCATTCGGCGGCCTCGGTCTGCATGATCATCGGCAGGCTGGCGCCCCAGCCGAACCTGAGCTTGTCGAGTGGATTCACCACCGCCTCCAGCCGCGCCAGGTGCTGGCGGCCCGCCCCGGGCACGCCGCCGGGGGCCGATGGTCACGGCGCGTGCTCATCCCGGCCGCCCGGTCACGGTGTAGAGCGGGTCGAGAACCCATTCGTAGAGGCGGCGCCGGTCCAGCGCCACATCGGCCTCCAGCGTCATGCCGGGTTGCAGCGGCACCTGGGCGCCGTAGGCGGTGACCGACTGGCGCTCCAGCCGCACGGTGATGCGGTAGATCGGCTCGCTAGCGGCGCCCGCCACCAGCCCGGTCAGGCTGCTCATCCCGGCGAGCTGCAAGGGCAGCTCGCCGGGGCTCAGCGCGGTGCGCGAGACATGCGCCACCACGCCGTCCTGGTGGCCGAAGCGCTGGTAGGGATAAGCCTGGTAACGAAGCTGCACATGCTGGCCGGGCCGCACAAAACCCACCGCCCGGCTCGGGCTGTAGAGGTGGGCTTCGAGCTGGGTGTCGGGCGCGACCATCGACAACAGCGGCGCGGCGTTGTCGGCGCGTGCCCCCAGCACCGCATGGATCGCTGTCACCGTGCCGTCCTGCGGCGCGGTGACGACGATCTCGCGCCGGGCTTCCGATTCGGCACGCTCCTGTTCGAGTTGGGCGATGCTGCGCTCGAGGTTGGCCACCTCCTTGCCCAGTTTGAACGGCAGTTCGGCGCGCTCGGCTTCGACATTCGCGCGGTCGCGGATCGCCGCCAGCCGGCCGCGCTCCAGGGCACCCAGCCTGCCTCGCTGTTCGAGCAGTTCGGACTCGGCCTGGCCCAGGCGCAGGTCGGAGATGAAGCCGGCCTGGAATTGCTCGCGGTACAGCGCTTCGGTGCGCTCGGCGATGGCCACCCGGGCGCGCAGCAGCGAGAGCTCGCTTTCGATCTGCGCCTGCTCGGCGTGCAGGGCCGAGATGCGTTGGCCAAACACCCGGTCCTGCTGGACCATCAGGCGCTGTTGCTGGTTGCGCTCCTCGCTCAGGCTGGCTCGCCGTTCGGCCAGGTGCTGCATCACCTGGGCCCGGGTGGCGCCCAGCGTGCTGCTTTGCAATTCATCGGACAGCGTCAGCAGGCGGTCCCCCTTGTGGATCTGCGCGCCTTCGTGCACGTTCAGGCTGCTCACCAGGCCGGGCCGCGGCGCAAACACCCGCACCACGCCCTCCTTGGGCAACAGCCAGCCGTTGACATGCGCGGTATGGGTGAAGCTGCCGAAGTACAGCAGCGCCAGGATCGCCAGCGTCGCCAGCAAGGCCCACAGCGTGAAAAGGCGGTGCGACAGCGACGACGCCAGCATCACCGTGCCCAGCCACTGGCCTTGTTGCTCGGCCATCACCTCGGCGCGAAACAGCCTCAACTCGGCGCGGCTGATCTCCATCGGCACGGTGAGGGCAAATTCAGATGCCACCTCGCTGTCGGGGCCCTGCACCGACGCGGCGGCCTCGCGGCTGTGCGCCGGATTGCGGGTCGGATCCTTCGGCGGGCTCATCCGGGCAGCGGCCAGGCCGGGCTGGGCGCCACGCCGTCTGCAGCGCCATGTGGCGCGCGCTGGCCGAGTCCGATGCGGGTCTTGTGCAATCCGTCCATCCTGGTATCCGTGCAGTGCGGAAGATCAAACTCAGTCGGCCACCGAGTAGTCCTTGATCTCGAAGCTGACCTCGATCTGTTCAGTGTGTGGCCGAACCGGCAGCAGCTTGCGAATTTTTGGGTCGAAAAAGTCGCACAACAGCGGCGGGCGTGCCGACTCGAAATAGAACTTGGCGTCGTCGGCCACGCGGCTCTTGATCGAGACCCGCAGCTCATCGGCGCAGGTGGCCGTCTGGATCAGGCAGGGTGCGTGGGTCACGCCCAGCGCACGCAGCGCGCAGGCGCGGTGGTAACCGTTGTTCAGCAGCACGCGTTTGCCCACTTGAACCGCGTTCAGAAAGTTCGAGCCAAAACCGACCACCAGGCCGACCACGCCGGCCACCTCGCCGCAGGCCTCGTAGTCTTTGAGCTGATCGCCCCGCAGCAAGACCGGCTCTAGAAACCGCAGGTCGGTGGATTGGCAGCGGAAGACATAGCGTCGCGTGCCCACTTTCCGGATCTGCACCGGGGCCTGTCCATCGCCCAGCGGCATGCACACGCGAAACACGGTTTCGGCGTCGGGTGCCGGGCCGATGGTCGCCATGCGCGACTCCACGAAGTTGCGCGTGACCTGCTGCTGGCAGACGATCAGCCGGTCAAGCTCGACCATGCCGAAGCGGGTTGGCAAGGTGTCGAAGGATTGTTGAAATCGTGGATGGGCCAGCACCTCGGCCGCCAGTGGCTGCAGCGCTGGATCGAGCGCGCGGTGGCTGCCCTGGTTGGCCAGGCCGGCTTCAGTTTGTTCGAGCTGCTGGTAGTGCTCGCTGGCGGCCAGCCATTCTCGGGTCAGCGCGCCGCGATCCAGCCGGTCGCCCGCAATCCCGGCCTCGGCGACGTATTCCAGCAGACGGCTGAGCGGCGGCTGGCCGAGCAGCCAAACCTCCTCCAGAGTGTGCGAAGCCGGCCATGGGCTGGGCAACGCGGCCGGTTCCGCTGGGGTGGCCGCCGGGTTTGTTGCCGGCAGCACGGCGGCGGTCGTCATGTTGTCAACACCCTCTCAGTTCCATAACGAGAATGGGCGCTGTGGCAGCGCCCATTGCACGCGGGCCGCGGCTTGCGCCGCAACCCGCTCGGTCGGCCGCAGTGGCCTATTTGCAGCCCTTGCCCCTGCCCTTGCTGCCCTTGCTCTTGCTGCCCTTGCTCTTGCTGCCATGGCCATTGCTGCCCTTGCCCTTGCTGCCCTTGCTCTTGCTGCCGCCGCCGCCGCCGCCGCCGCCGCCGCCGCCGCCGCCGCCGCCGCCGCC